>CAYRDO010000092.1:0-14742 GCA_964422985.1 uncultured Rhodohalobacter sp.
AATCTTTTCATCTGTTAGGCCGTTCTTTGGCTGTCATCACTTTGTTTATTGATGACGAAACAAATATGGCGAGAAAGCCAACTAAGAGTTAGAGGATGAATTCTGATTAGTTGATCAGGGCTTCCCCTATAGGCGTGGGGGATTCCCCTAGTAGATGGAGGGAGGAGGGAAGAGTAATTTAATGCTTATATAAAAAGATGTAGTCAATATGCTATTATTTAGCTGATTCTTCTACCCATTTAACAGCATGGCGCATCAATTCGTTGGCGGTATTAACCTGGAGTTTGTCTTTGATATTGGCCCGGTGAGATTCAACCGTTTTAACTGAGATGTGAAGTTTCTTCCCGATATCTTTTGTAGATAAGCCTTTTCCGGTCAGTTCAAAAACTTCTAGTTCACGGTCGCTTAGCAGATCTAAAGGATTGTCGCTTTTTGCCGCATTTCCTGAAGCCAGTTTCATAATTAGTTTTGTCCCGATCTTATCACTTAAATAGATGCCGCCATTAAGAATTTGTCTTACGGCAGAGATCAACACTTCAGCAGCCTCCAGTTTCATCAAATAGCCTTTGGCTCCGGCGCGGATGGCTCGTTCTGCATACAACTCTTCATCATGGCGGGATACAACCAAAATTTTCAAATGCGGCATTTGGTGAAGCACATTTTTGATCAGTTCTATGCCGTTCATACCGGGAAGAGAGATATCTACAACTGCAACATCGGGTTTTATCTCAATGATTTCAGTCAGCGCCTGTTCAGCACTTTCAGCTTGTCCACAAACTTCAAACCCCATCTCTTTATCAATGGTCATAGCCAGACCTTTTCTCATAAGTGGGTGATCGTCAACAATATAAATCTGTTTATTTTCAGCCATGATGTCTCTTTCTATTCAAATATGGTTAAGAAGATAAAATTTTATAGGATGATCCAACGGATAAAAGTGTCACAATAATAGCCGCACCGCCAAGGCTGCTTTTTGAAATGTCCAGGTTCGCACCGATCAAACGCGATCGGAATTTCATAATTCGAACCCCAAGACCTTTGTGTTGATCCCAGTCCGGCGAAAATCCGGTTCCGTTATCTTCAATTTTAATGGTCAGTTTTGTGTCATCAGATTGCATATCTACCTGAACCTTTGTGGCATTACCATGTTTTACGGCGTTGCTGGTAGCTTCCTGTACAATTCTGAAGAGATGAGTGAGGCTTGTTGGGTCATCAAAATGAATGTTGAGCGTATTTTTTAGCTCGCACTCAATATTAAACAATCTCTCTGCATTTGATGACAATCGCTGCAGAGCCGCAACCAATCCGCTACTGTCAAGTTCAACGGGGACAAGATTCCTCGACAGTCCGCGTGCATATTCATCAGCTTCTTTCAGCAGATCCGTAATTTCGTTCACCTCGTCCGCTAAGGGATGATCTTCCTCCTTCAAAGAAGTTGCTATATTTTTATTGATGAGGGTGATACCGGTAAGCATCTGTCCAAGCCCGTCATGAAGATCCTGTCCGATTCTGTGGCGCTCATGTTCGCTAACTCTCAAAACTTCTTGTTCCAATCGTCGCTGTTCCGAGATATCACGAATGATACCAGTGTATAATCGCTGTCCGTTTACATTCACTTCACTCACGGCGAGGTACATCGGGAAAGTAGATCCGTCTTTTCGCTTACCAGTTACTTCCCGACCAATTCCTATAATTTTCCGTTCCCCGGTTTTGTGATAATTTCCAATGTAATCATCATGCTCCCGGCGGTAGGGTTGAGGCATCAACATCTTTACATTTTCCCCAATTACTTCAGAACTGCTAAATTGGAAGAGATCTTCCGCAGCTTTGTTAAACGTTCGAACGGCTCCGCGGTCATCAATGGTAATAATGGCATCAACTGTAGTTCGTAAAATACTTCGTGCCCGTGCTTCACTCTCCCTCAGTTTTTGTTCGATGAGAAATTGCCCCTCCTTGTTTCGTGCCATTTTTTCCGCAAAAGCCAGACGAACATCAAGGCGTTTTTCATCAAAGATCGATTCTATAATATATTGATCAATGTCGGCATCAATCAGCTTGTTAAGATGCTCCGTCTGATCTTGTGTGATAACTGCAAAAATGGTGTATTTACGCCCATACTCCCGGGCGCGAATCAATTTGCAGAATCGAATGGCCTCTTCGGAATAATCACTGAGAATAATCAGAGAAAAGTTTTCCTCTTCAAGTTTATTCAACCCTTCGTCAGTGGGTTCAGATACAACTAAATCATGATGGCGTTTCTGTAAAGCATTGACCAACAGATCTCTAACTTCTTTATCAAATCCTGCAACCAGTGTGTTCATGGATGAACGTTTTCAATTTTTAAATGGCAATCAGAATCTAACAAATATCTGACTTTTTTTAAGCTTTTATGATGAATCAGCTTGTTTGGGTAAACTTGTAACTCCATCTCTCCATTCAATTTGGAGAGCTTTCTCTGTATTAAAATCAGCCCGGTTTCGAACCCACTTTCCATCCTGAAGAACACGTGAAAATCCACGCTCCAATGGGGCTTTCGGGTTAATCTCACGCAATTTTGAAACCAGTTCTTTGTACCGTGAATCTTTTTCAGAAAGGATTTTTTCTGATCGGTTCTTTAGCCGTTCGTTTAACGTCTCAACCGTTCCCGAATACTGGCGAATCATAAATTCGGGATTTTTCTGTTCAACCTGATTTGCAAGATGTTGAAGATTGGACTTGCGTTCTGTTACCAATCGCCGGAAACGGCTCCGGAGTTTATCAGAAAGATTTTCAACTCTGTTTCTGTGGATTGTCAGCTTTTCCTGCACAACCAATAGTGCATGCGAATGAGCCAGGCGATCTACATAATCACGATAATATTGGAATTTCTGTTTGATGAGCGATTCGAGTTTGTGCAAATCGTCTTCAATCTGAAATCGCAGCTCATTGATATCCGGTGTACAAATGTTCACGGCCTGTGTGGGGGTTGCGGCCCGGGCGTCAGCTACGAAATCGGAAATGCTGAAGTCCACCTCATGGCCCACCGCGCTTACCACGGGAATGGAACAATTATAGATGGCACGAGCCACGGCCTCTTCATTAAAGGGCCAAAGGTCCTCCAGCGATCCACCGCCGCGCCCGATGATAATAATATCCACCGGGTCTGGCTGGCTGTCAAAATATTCAATAGCCTTCACCAATTCTCCGGCTGCCTGCAACCCCTGAACGCTTGCGTGATGAAGATATAATGTAGCTACAGGCCATCGCTGCTGAAAGGTTGATTGAATATCGTGGAAAGCCGCACCGGTTGAGGACGTAATCACACCAAAACGTAGTGGAAAAGGAGGGAGAGGTTTTTTAATGGTATCATCAAACAGTCCTTCATCCTGGAGTTTCTTTTTTAAGGCTTCGAATTTCTTTTGAAGTCTGCCGATACCGGCTTGCTGAACGAGCGATACAATGAGTTGATAACGACCGTGCGGAGGATACACCTGGAGGTCCCCGCCAAGAACTACCTGTTGTCCATCCTGAATGTCTACATCTAACCTTCCGGCTGTGCTTCGCCAAATCACACAGGGAAGCTGAGCATCGTCATCTTTTACCGTAAAATAGTAGTGACCATTTCGGCTCTGATTAACATTACTAATCTCCCCTTCAACCAAAATATCCCTGAAATTATTTTCCAGAAGAGTTTTGATTTTATCGGTCAGTTCCGAAACAGTCGGCACATCAAACGAAAAAGGGATCTGATTATTCATGGCTCAAAAATCATGGTTTCAGAATTCAATGTCCAATTGAGAATTGAGCTGGTAGAGAGAAAAATTTCCCACCATCCTTGATATATGTGCAGAACATGTGTAATCTATAGATGCACTAAATTTTATGCTTATGGAAGACGATAAATTTCCACCTATCAATGTACTCAATATCATGCGGGGATTTAAGAATCCCGATATTCCTCATCACGTCACGCCGTACCGGTTTGAAACCCGACAGGGAGCCAAGCACAAGATCGCCCAGATACGCAAAGTTCACCGCGAACGGGTGGGGAAAGGCTATCAATATCACTATGTGGTGCGCACTGAAGAACAGCGTTATTTTCACTTGGTGATGGATACTCAAACCTTTACCTGGCGGATGGTACAAGAGGTGAATGATGAGTTATTTTTTACTTGAGACCTGTTATGCCCTGGGATGAAACTGTTTGTGAACCTGGTGAAGGAGGGACCGGTCTACGTGTGTGTAGATTTCAGTTGTGATGATGGATGTATGACCCAGCATCTCCTGGACGGCCCGCAGATCGGCACCGCCTTCAAGAAGGTGAGTGGCAAATGAGTGCCGGAAAATATGCGGGTACACATTCTTTTTGATCTCTGCCTTGTCAGCATATTTGTTCACGATATTCCAGATGCTCATTCGGCTCAGAGGTCCGCCGCGTTGATTTAAGAATAGCTTATTTTCACTTTTTTCGGGATTCTTATCACTCATGAATTCCTGTCGTGCTGTTTCGATATAATGCTCAATCGCTTGCTGGGCAACTTCGCCGATAGGTACAAGACGTTCCTTATTTCCCTTTCCAATTACCCGAATAAACCCAATTTCGAAGAAAAGGCGGTTCATTTCAAGGTCGGTGAGTTCGCTCACCCGCATGCCGCTGGCGTACAGGGTTTCAAGGATTGCCGCATCCCGAATGCCGGCGGATGTTGTGCGATCGGCGGCATCAATAATTCGTTCTACTTCGTGGGCATCCAAAACTTCGGGCAGTTTTTGAGCTTTTTTGGGGAGGTCAATCAGCTCCGCGGGATTTGCTTCAGCCAGTTTTTCAACCAAGGCAAATTCATGAAAGCTTCGAATACTGGAGATATTCCTTGCAATGGTACTTACAGCCAATCCCATATCTGTAAGAAGTTCTAAATACTGTTCAATGTGTGAATGAGTCACTCCGCCCAGATCTCGAACTTTTAATTCTTCGACAAGAAACTCCAGGTATCGATCCAGGTCATTTTGGTAGGAGACAACCGAGTTTTCGGAAAGGCCTTTTTCAAGTTTTATGAACTGCAGATACTGCTTAAGCTCTCGTTCAAAAACCTTCATGTCCGGGGTAATTTACTCATTCGGAGTTTGAGAGTGTTCCGGCTGATTTTCCGATTCCTTTTTCGCGGCTTTCTCTTTTTCATTCTTTTTATCATCGGGATACTCAATCCGGGTGTGATATACTCCTTTAAGAATACTCAGAAATGTATCTTTGATGATCTGAATCTGCCTGAATGTAAGTGGGCAATTGCTTAACTGACCATCATGAATATGGTCATCAACAACATTGTTTATCCGGTTTTCAAGCTTTTTATATGTCGGCTCTTTCATGGAACGGCAAGCGGCCTCCACGGTATCGGCCAGCATTAAAATTCCCTGTTCTTTTGTATAAGGGATGGGGCCGTCGTACCGGAAATCTTCGTCCTGTACACCCTGTTCTTCATCGGCCGCTTTTTTGTGAAAGTACTTGATGAGGGAGGTACCATGATGCGTCTTGATAAACTCAATGATCACTTTTGGCAGGTTGTGCTCTTCTGCAATCTTAACGCCCTCGCTCACATGAGCTTTAATCACAATTGTGCTCATTCGCGGCTTCAGCTTCTCATGCTCGTTGGTTTTATTCTGATTCTCAATAAAATAACTTGGTTTTACCATCTTGCCGATATCATGGTACATCGCCCCAACGCGGCATTCCAACGCATTGGCTCCAATTTCGGAAGCGGCTGAATCGGCCAAATTAGCAACCTGAAGACTGTGGTGAAACGTACCCGGCGCTTTGCCCATGAGCTCTTTCATCAAGGGAAGGTTGGTGTCTGCGAGCTCAAGAAGCGTGAAATCCGTCGTGATTTTAAACATCTTCTCGAACAGAAGAATCAGCGGATAAGTGAAGAGTATAAACACCGAATTGATTGCAATAAACAGCAGATCAGGCCAGAAATTTTCCCATCCGCTGAGCCGTGTGAGCCCAAAACCGGAGACAACAATCAGATATGTAATGAACACAATGCCGGGAGTAATGAAGAAAAATTGAGAACGCTTTTTAATATCCCGCACGGAAAACACTCCTAATGTACAGGCCGCGGTTGTAGCGACGAGATACTCAAAATTATTATCATGAACCAAGCCGGTGATAATCGCAAGGGTGATGGTAGCCATCAAGCCAACTCGCGAATCAAAGATAATTGTCAGGATAATTGGAGCAATCGCCAGCGGAATAATGTAGCTGTTGACCGCATCAATAGGATAGATGAGAATACTGGCAAGGGTTACCACACCCAGCATCAGAAAAACCAACAGCAACATAGATGGCTGATCAAAAATATTTCGCCGATAGAGATAGATGTAAAAAATGAACATCATCGTGGCCATAATAATCACGATCGATTCGCCGAGATATCGGAGCCAGCGTTCCAGGGTAGAAGCTGTTTGTGCACGAGCTTCTGCCAAACTCTGTAAAATGTTTGCCGTTTCCGGCGAGATAATATCACCCGTTCGGATGATAATTTGTCCCTGATCGACCGCGCCTTTGGTGGTGGAAATATCGGAGAGATTTTCGGAAAGAAGTGCTTCTGTGGCTGATTCGCTGTAGATCCAGTTTGGTTTGATTACTTGCGAAAAAATCTGCGTTGCAGCATCGGCAACATCCGGTATAAAAATTCGGTTCAGATGGCGCTCAGAGTATTCACGAACTTCAACCCTATCTCTTGCGCTTTCAACACTGACCGTCCGTTCTGTTCGTTCCTGTAAATTTCGGATCGTAATTTCATCACTCTCTAAATCAACCTTATTTCGATTAATGATCCCGTCCGACATCAAAGAGTTTACCAGATTTTGAACCTGGTTCCTTATTTGTGAGAGGACGGTCCGCTCCTGCGGTTGATTGTTTAGTGTTACCGTGGCGTAATTTTCAAGGAGAGTATTCCAGGATGATGGATCGAGTTCAATGTTTGAGAACTCCCGTTCCTGCCTATATCGAATACTGTCATTGGCAGCAGAACCATCTTGCTGCCGCTTCGATCGTTGCCATTGCAGGTAACTATCCAAAACGGGTTGAAGATTGCGGTAAAGAGAGTCGATCCGTGCATTTACATCAGCATTTGCTTCGGGGTCAACATGAAAAATAGGGGCTGTTTGTTCACGAATCTGCTGGCGCTGTTGTTCAAGCTCTTCGGCTGTTTTTTGAATCGCAAAGGTAAACGGAGCTGTTAAATCATCCGATCTCCATGGTTCACCCACCGAATAATTCGAAACACTTTGGAAAGTGGACCTCGGAAGGGTAATTAAAATAACCAGTAAGAAACAGATGACAATAAGTGCCCGTAAATACCTGTTTTTCTTTTCTGTATGCTCTTTCTGCTCTTTTATTTTGTTGGCACCGATATTCGGAGCTGCTTCTCGTTTTTTTTGCCCGAGACCAAGTTTTCTGAGAATACTCATGAGAATTCAATTAAGTAAACCACGCGATCTGTACGAGTTGGTGGAATTGAAAGTATAAGAAGGGTTTGTGATTAATAAAAGAGATGTTGGGACACTATTATTTCCCAGCTTTTAGAATTGCTACTCTTCCCCGATCAGTTTTTTGAATTCCTCTTCATTCAAAATCTTGATTCCCAGTTGTTGAGCTTTATCCAGCTTGCTCCCCGGAGAGTCTCCGGCAAGAACATAATCCGTATTTTTGCTGACTGACGAGGTTGTACTTCCACCATGTTTTTCAATCAGATCCTTGGCATCATTTCGGGTGTACGTAGGTAGTGTTCCCGTAAGGACAATTTTCTTTCCTTCCAGTGCTTTTGAGAACAATTCTGTTTGCTCCTGCTCCATCGATAATCCCGCTTCTTTTAATTGCCTGATGAGGTCGAGGTTTTTCTCCTTTTCAAAAAATGCCGCTACCGATTCCGCAATTTTTGGCCCGATGGAGTTAATATCCGTCATCGTTTCAACATCAGCCTCAACAAGGGCGTCGAGCGACTGAAAATGATTTGCCAGATCTCGTGCAACAGTTTTGCCAACAAACCGGATTCCAAGTGCATAAATCAATCGGTCCAGCGATTGTGCTTTGCTTTTTTCGATCGCCTCGATCAGGTTTTGAGCACTTTTTTCGCCCATCCGTTCGAGGGGCACAATTTGTTCTTGTTTGAGATTGTAAAGATCGGCGTAGGTTTTGATCAGATCCTGTTCCAGAAGAAGTTCCACAACAGCCTCACCCAATCCGTCAATATCCATTGCATCGCGTGAGGCAAAGTGTGTAACACGCTCGCGAACCTGCGGCGGGCACTGTGGATTGATACATCGCCATGCGACCTCTCCATCTAATTTTACAAGCTCTTCGCCACAAGCGGGGCAATCCTTTGGCATGGAAAAGGGTTCCGCTCTGTCTTTCCCGTCCGGATTTACGACGCTAACTACCTGCGGAATGATTTCACCGGCTTTTTCGACTACAACCGTATCACCAGGTCGGATATCTTTTCGCTGAATTTCATCTTCGTTGTGAAGTGAAGCGCGCTTTACAGTTGTTCCGGCTAACAGCACCGGTTCAAGTTCAGCTACGGGAGTAATTTTCCCCAATCGACCGACTTGCAAGGTAATTGAATGGAGTTTAGTAGTAGCTTGCTCTGCTTCAAATTTGTATGCAATGGCCCACCGGGGAAACTTAGAAGTCGTTCCCAGCTCTTCATAATATTTTTCCTCATTGACCTTGATCACTACACCATCGGTCTCGTAGGGGAGCTCATGCCGGAGATTCTCCCAACGGTTAATCACTTCAAACACGCCATCTACAGAATCGTAAACCTCAAAATGTTCACAAACCTCAAATCCAAACTGTTTGAGAAGTTCCATTTTCTTTTGATGCGTCCGCTCGGCATCGGCATTTTCCATCAAAAGATCGAATGCAAAAAACTTGATCGGTCGGCGGGCAACTTCACGGGAATCTTGCATTTTCAGTGAACCGGCCGTTGAATTTCGGGGATTCGCAAAAGGCTGGAGTCCCTGTTCTTCACGGTTTTCATTCATCCGGACAAACGCTTCTTTTTCCATATAAGCTTCGCCGCGAATCTCAAGCACTGCGGGTGAATCTCCATTCACAGAAAGAGGAATATCCCGAATGGTTTTTATGTTTTGGGTGATTTCATCGCCTCTTTCGCCATCGCCCCGGGTAGCTCCGAGAACCAAATCGCCATTTTCATATCGCAGGCGGATAGAAGCACCATCAAACTTTAATTCGCAGGCGTAGGTAAAATCATCATGTCCTAAAATATCCCGAACACGCCGATCAAAATCCCGAAGTTCTTCCTCGTTGTATGTGTTGTCAAGGCTCAGCATTCGAATGGGATGCTCCACCGTGGGGAAATCGCTGGATGGTTCACCACCAACTCGTTGAGTGGGGGAGTCCTCCGTTACAAGATCATATTCCTGTTCCAGTTGATTAAGTTCGGCCAGGGCTTCGTCAAACTCACGATCGCTGATAAAAGGTTTGGCTTCATCGTAATATGCACGGTTTGCACGATGCAGAAGATCACGTAGTTCCTCAACACGTTTTTGGGCAGAGGCTTTATCCATCGTAGTTAATAAGTTTAAAAAGTGGGGCGATTAGCAATCGAATCCGGAGGCTGAACACCCTCGGGAAGTTCATAATCTATCGAGGTGGACCATTTTGGATCAGACGCAAAGAAATCGCGGGTAAGCTGGATGTAATCCTCTTCCTGTTGAAGAAATTCCTGGGCCGCATTTTCAACAAGATGTCCGTCTTTCAATAAAAGCAGATCGGGATATGGACCACGGACCCGAATGGTGTCTTCAAATTCAAAATGCATAGCCGTACCCTGTTCCAGCCAATACGGATCCATTCTGGGTTTCAAATCGGTCCAAACGCGAACCGGGCCTAATCCATCATAAGCGGCATAAACCGTCAATTCCAGAACATCATCCAATGCGGAAGATGGCGTGCTTTGTGTGGTTTCCAATTCAGGCTGATCACTAACCTGTGAGGCAGCCAGTGAATCCTCCAGATCGAGAGATAAATTACTTTGTGTGGTTTCATTTTGAGGAGATACTTCTTCTTGTTGATCTGGGATGATCCCTTCAAAACTCAGAAATCCATTTTCATAGAGAAAATATCCAAGGAAAGCCGCGACAATCAGAATGATGATCAAACCAATAATCCAAACAGGTGTACGTTTTTTTTCCTGGTTGAACTTTCTGCCTACATCCGCCCAATCTACACTTTTTACAGACTTTTCAGTCTCCGTAGTTTTTGGTTTTGTCTCCTCAGCTACCGGGGCCGGTGCTGATTTTGAAGGTTCAGGTTCTTCTTCTGAAGTCTCTTCCTGCTGATCCCCGACTATTTCAATCCGTTCGATTTCGGTTCCTTCATCGTCATCTGAATCTTCTTCAGTTTCTTCTGATTCTTGCTGATCAAACAGCTCTTTCTCAGTAGGATCAGGCTTTTTTTTCTTTTCAGGTTTGGTCTCTGGTTCAGGTTCGGTTGTTTCTTCCTCACCAGATTGGCCAGGCAGTAATTCGGGATATTGCTCTAATAAAAGATGATCGTAATTCCCTCTTTCATTTTGATCGAGCGCTTTGATCATGACATCGTCATCAATCTTTAACGCACGCGCATAGCTCCGGGCAAAACTCCGTATATAAGTTTGATTTTCCTCCGGGTTAGCAAATATAGAGCCGTTTTCAATACTTCGGAGCGTAGAAACGGGAATTTTTGTGTAGTGTTGAATATCCTGAATGGACAAGCCGAGATGAGAACGAATTTTAGAAAGGTCTTTACCTAAGGCCGGCATACAAGCAATTTTTTATGTAATTATTTCTAATAAATCTAAGGAATTGTAACGCATTCATAAAGAGCCAAACATAAAAGTGTGAAAGAATGTAAGGATTTTCAGGTTTTGGGTTCATACAGATATGGAGATATTTAAAAAAATCTATCAATCATATGCTGAAATTGTATTCCCAGCCACCTGTGCGTGTTGTGGTCTGTCTACAAATAGTGAAGTGAACTCTATTTGTTCCCTCTGCAGACAGAAAAGATTTGAGAATGCCGGTTTAGCCGAAAAAGATATCCTGCCTCAATCGGTTTCATCCGTTCATACACTTTGGTTTTTTGATAAAGGAGGATACTTGCAAGATCTGCTTCATCAATTGAAATACCACTTTATGAGAAATATCGGGATTGAGCTTGGTACTATTCTGGGGAAAGATTTTCTGCATCAGTACTCAAGAGACCAATTAGATGCTATTGAACAATCAAATCCTCTGATTATCCCGGTTCCGCTTCACATCAAAAAAAGAAAAAAGAGGGGATATAATCAGGCAAGAGCCTTGGCGGAAGGAGTGAGCCGCGAAACCGGGTGGAAGATCATTCAGAAAGGATCTATTGAACGTGCGAGAAAAACCAAAACTCAAACCGGTTTAACGCTTGAAGAACGATCCAAAAATCTGAAAGGCGCATTTCGAATTACTGAACCGAGTCTGATTCAGAATCATCATTGCATCATTATTGATGATGTTTTTACGACGGGCGCCACTACGTTTGAGTTAGCAAAGACATTACATGAGGTCAATCAAATCCCATCGGGAATTTTGACGGTAGCCAGAGCATAACTAAGAGAGGTGTAAATGATGTGCTGGTTAAGTGCAGTCATTCCCCGGATCAGCGACCATTGGTTAAACATTCTTCATTCAAAAGGGGAGGTTATGGATGGTATCATTTTAGCCGAATAGAGCCTATCTTTTGATCTTATGAAAAATCGGAGATCACATTCGCAAAACATTCTTGAAACACCGGTTTCTACGGTTACCTCGGGTGGCCACTGGTTCCACGCCACACGAGAAACAATCGAAGATTACGTGCCGGGATTGCTTAAGAAATACGATTTTGAAACACTGATTAAAAAAGCGGTAACCTGGATTGACAGCGCCGATTCGCTGGCATTAATACTTTACTTTGTATTGGCATTTTTGATCAACCCATGGATAGCAGCGGCCATTGCATTTGGGTTCCATGCTTTTTGGTATCACAAGAAAAGTGCTTTTGTAAACATTGTGATGACTCCGTTGCTGTCTTTTCTCAATTTAGACTTGTTTCAGCTTTTAATGGCTGCGTTGGTGTTGAGTTACATGGGAATGAGCGGGATGTACACGGCGGTTGTACTTGGTATTGTTTTCTTTTTCCTGTTTAAAGTTAGCCTGCTTCGAAGGGGCTGGGATAAACTCGACGAAAAAAGATCCAACAATGACAAATTACCTCTGAATGACAGAGTTTTAAAAATGGTTTTAATCAGGTATTCGATCTATCAAAACATGCCGCCCAAAGAGGTAGAAAAATTGGATAAGCATGTTCAGGACGCAGTTTTAAAGTTTAACAAAAAGAAGTAATGAGTAAGGTCCACGTATTTGTAGCCCGCCACGGCGAAACGGAATACAACAAAATTGGGAAGCTTCAGGGCAGAGGTATCGATGCTCCGCTTAATGAGATGGGAAAATCGCAGGCTAAATGTCTTGCCGATTATTTAACCAATTATAAGGCGACATCCATCATCAGCAGCAGCCTGACTCGTGCATGGCAAACGGCATCGTTTTATGAGGAAAAAACAGATCTTACCCTTCAAAAAAACAAAGATCTTGACGAAATGGATTTTGGTGATTTTGAAGGGATCTCGATGAAAGAGATTGTACAGGAGTTGAATGATCTGCAAAATGGCTGGAAGAGTGGGGATGTGTCCCTGAAAATTCCGGGCGGAGAATCACCTCAAGAGGTTTTTGGGAGGGCGGATGCAGCTGCAAGATCATATATCAATGGAGCGGATTCTCAAACCATAATGTTATTTGTACACGGTCGATTGATCCGAATTCTGCTTTCTGAATGGCTTGGCTACGGACTGAAGAATATGCACAAGGTTGAACATGGAAATGGAGCTGTAAATCACCTGATTTTAGAGAACGGATCATTTGAGCCGGTTTATTTGAACAAGACCGATCATCTGAAAATGCTGACAAAGAACTGAAGATTATGAGTGAAAAAGTAAAAAATATGTTTGCTGATATTGCGGATGATTATGACCGCATCAACAGTATTCTCTCTTTTGGAGTGCACAACGCATGGAGAAAGAAAACAGTTTTGGAAAGTGGCGCGAAGCATGGTGATAAAGTGCTGGATTGTGCCACCGGTACAGGCGATCTGGCAATAGAATTTAAAAAAGCCGTGGGGCATGAAGGAAAAGTCGTCGGCACAGATTTTTGCCAGGAGATGATTGAACACGCTCCCGCCAAAGCCGACAAAGAAAATCTGGTGGTTACGTTTGAAGTAGCCGATGCGATGGATCTGCCGTATGAAGATAATTCGTTTGATATTGCCAGCATCGCTTTTGGAATCCGGAATGTAGACGATCCGCTTGTGTGTCTTAAAGAGATGGCACGGGTAGTAAAACCGGGCGGGCGAGTTGTTGTTCTGGAGTTTGGTCAGCCAAAAGGCGCTGTTCGAATTCCGTATGAAATTTACAGCAAACACGTAATGCCGGCTATTGGTGGATTTATCAGTGGAAATCGTGAAGCATATACATATCTGCCCGAAACAAGTGCCAAATTCCCTGCCGGCGAGAAATTTATTGAGTTGATGAAAAAGTCGGATGTTTTCGATGAACAGAGGGCTGTAAAACTAACAGGCGGAATATCTTACATATATGTGGGCACGGTGAAAGAGAATTAGTATATTCAACTCTTGTATTGAATCAAGTTTTTCAGATTCGCTAATGTTTAGGTTTCTTATTTCTTTGAAAACCAACATCTTGCATTAACTCTGAAAACTTACTTTGATAACATAATCCGGAGTTTTTAAAAATCATCAAACGCACTATTCCATGGATATTGAAGAAATACGAAATTACCTGCCTCACCGATACCCTTTTTTGCTTGTTGACCGAGTGCTCGAACTCGAAGAAGAACGAATTGTTACCATCAAGAATGTGACTGTGAATGAAGAATTTTTTAATGGTCATTTCCCGGGTGCACCTATTATGCCGGCAGTACTGCAAGTAGAGGCCATGGCTCAAAGCGGTTGTATTTTGATGATGAAAAACAAAGTAGACGATCCTGATAAATCTCTGATTGTGTTTACCGGTATTCAAAATGCAAAATTCAGAAAGCAGGTGGTTCCGGGTGATCAGCTCCAGATGGAAGTAAAACTCACCAATATGCGCAGAAATTTTGCAACCATGGAAGGCACAGCTACTGTTGATGGAAACAAGGTATGTGAACTGGTTGCATCAGCCGCGATTGTTCCCCGGGATAAAGTATGAGCACTCAGAAGAAATCAGCGCGGCCCGAAAAAATTACCACTCAAACCGTTGTTGATATGAAACGCAACGGTGAGAAGATCAGCATGCTCACCGCCTACGATTATACTATGGCCGGGATCATCGACGCAGCCGGGGTGGAAGTAATCCTGGTGGGTGACTCCGCAAGTAACGTGATGGCCGGACATGACACAACAGTGCCCATGACGCTGGATCATATGATCTATCATACATCCTGTGTGGTGCGCGGGGTTGAGCGGGCTTTGGTTATTGCTGACCTTCCTTTTATGAGTTACCAGGTTACGGCCAAAGAAGCACTGATCAGTGCCGGAAGAATGATGAAAGAAGCCGGTGCGCACGCCGTTAAACTGGAAGGGGGTGAATCTATCTGCCCGACTGTAAAAAGAATTGTGGATGCCGGTATCCC
>CAYRDO010000092.1:14752-15717 GCA_964422985.1 uncultured Rhodohalobacter sp.
TGGTCTCACGCCTCAAAGCATCTATAAATTTGGCACCTACAAAGTTCGTGCAAAAGAGGAAGAGGAAGCGTCACAACTTCTGGATGATGCGAAAGCTCTTGAAGAAGCCGGGGTGTTCTCTATTGTCCTTGAAAAAATTCCTGCAGAACTTGCTAAAAAAGTAAGCGAGTCCGTTTCCGTGCCTACGATTGGAATTGGAGCCGGTCCACATTGCGATGGACAGGTTTTGGTAATCCACGATATGCTTGGCCTTAATAAAGATTTCTCACCACGTTTCCTCCGCCGCTATGAAGATCTTCACAGTAAAATGACAGATGCGGTCACTCATTATATCGAAGACGTGAAGAGCGGAGATTTCCCCAACGAAGACGAGCAGTATAGTTAGAGTGAATTCCTCCTTTGAAGGGGGCGCAGGGGGATGGCCTTGACATTCGGTATATTCGAGCTAACCTTTTCTTGGATGCTTGATGCTTGATGCTTGATGCTTGATGCTTGATGCTAAGAAAAACATCCATAACTAAAAGTAAAAAGCTCTGTCTCCGTGGCAAGTCAAAAAGTTTGTACTGTATCTCCACCTCAATTATCCATACTTTTCTATTCTGTCTTGTTTGATAAACATCCTCAATTAGTTAAGATTTTATGAGTGATTCCCAAAAGCCGTTGATTTTAGTTTGTAATGACGACGGTATTTTTTCGAATGGTATCAAAGCACTTGCGGAAGTAGCAGATGAATTTGGTGATGTAGAGATCATCGCCCCGGATCGTCAGCAGAGTGCAGTAGGGCATTCCATTACCATATCCACGCCGCTTCGTGCACGTTCTTTCAGAATAGATGATCGCTTCAATGGTCAGGCGGTTTCAGGGACTCCGGCCGATTCAGTAAAGTTGGCTCACAAC
Source organism: uncultured Rhodohalobacter sp. (assembly GCA_964422985.1). GTDB lineage: Bacteria > Bacteroidota > Rhodothermia > Balneolales > Balneolaceae > Rhodohalobacter. Next base: position 15,650 of record CAYRDO010000092.1, read on the forward strand.
CAACTTCTAAACAGGAAACCGGATTTGGTTGTGAGTGGTATCAATCATGGGAGTAATGCGGGGTTCAA
>CAYRDO010000093.1:0-15493 GCA_964422985.1 uncultured Rhodohalobacter sp.
AATCTGTTTTACTTTCTTCAGCGGACGCATAATCCATTTCCTCAGTAAACGTCCGCCCATTGCAGTCACCGTATCATCCAAAATAGATACAAGCGTGCCGTCGGTTCCACCCTCCTGCATCGCAGTGGTCAGCTCCAGGTTTCGTTTGGTGGATGCATCCAGAGCCATGTAATCGGTATTCTCATACGCATACAATCGGCGCAGATGAGCCAGCGACGACTTCTGAGTCTCCTGCATGTAATGAAGAAGAGAACCGGCCGCATAGTGGGCAATCTCCAACTCCTCAACCCCAAAACCTTTCAGGGAATGTGTATTGAAATGATCGGTCAGCTGATTATAGCCGTAATCTCCCTGGTACACCCAATCATCAATAAATGTGATATTGTATTGAGCGACCTCATCCGGCAGATTGTTTTTATACTTTTTCTGAAGAAGAATTTCCGAGGGCTGCACCGATTGCAACATCGTATCCAGCTCAGCTTTAGAAACCTGGCTAAGCGCAAACTCTCCTGTTGAGATATCTGAAAATGCAATCCCCGCGGTTCCGCCCGTCCAGTGTATCGAAGCGATGTAATTATTTCGCTTATGATCGAGCAGTTTTTCAGACATCGTTACACCCGGCGTGGTGATTTCCGTTACTTCCCGCTGAACAATTTTCCGGCCGGCTTTTTTAGCTGAATCGGGATCTTCGGTTTGCTCACAAATTGCTACACGATATCCGCGTTTCACCAGTTTTGGCAAATACGTATCTAAAGAATGGTACGGAAATCCGGCAAGCGGCGTTTGGTCTCCCCCGTTATTTCTTTTGGTGAGAGTAATGCCAAGCTCCTTACTGATCAGCTCGGCATCATCAGAAAAGGTTTCGTAAAAATCACCAACCCGGAAGAGCAAAATAGTACCGGGGTGTTTCTCCTTAATGTCAAAATATTGCCGCATTAACGGCGTCTGCTTTTTCTTACTTTTCTTCTTACTCATTCAAGAAATGTATACTAAAATTAACCGGCTATTGGAAGGTATTGATCTTGTACACGTTATACTAACATCTGCACAAGATTGTCAAATTTTGAGGCGGATTTTTCGGGATTAATCCTTCTCGTTTTCGGTGACAAACCGATAGAGATAGGGAGACCGGTGAGCTTTTCCGGTTCTTTTCTTTCCAAGGCGTTTCAAGTGACCCGAATCCATCATTTTTCGATGGAATCCTGTGCGGTGCAATTTCTCTCCCAAAATGGTTTCGTGCAGTTTTTGAAGATCTTTCATTGTAAAGGTATCGACCAGCAGATTTGCTCCGAGTAGCTTATCATCCACATGGTTTCTGAGATAAAGAAGTGCCTGATCGATAATTTCCTGGTGATCCTGAATCAGTGGCGGGATCGAGTCCAAATCAAACCAGGTGCATTTGCTCGACATGATTCCGGGGGTTGGATCTACAGCTTTATAATCAACCAATGCCACATAGCCGACAGATACAAACCTGCGCAGAAGCCAGTGATCCTCATCAAATTCCATATCATTGTTTTCCATCACGATCTTCATCGCTTCAGAATCATTTCGATCACTTTTTCCAAATGTATGAAATTGGCTCAGGTAGATATCTTTCAGTCCGGTTCTGTCAAGTAAAACTCTTGAAGCAGCTTTGTCCAAATCCTCATCCTTTTCAATAAATCCTCCGGGAAGGGCAAACAGATCTGTATTTTCATACTCCATTATCAGGATTTTAAGCTCCCTTTCATGATAGCCGACTATCACACAATCAATAGCCAATCCGGGTAAAAACTTATCCCATTCTGACTCCTCGATATATCCTTCTTTTCTTTGCCCCATACTATCTTTTTAATCTACGCCGGTTTTATTGACATCCTTCTTTGCAAAATCACCGAAAATAAACTGCAATTACTATCTCCTAAAACTTTCACGAAGTTATGAATACAGACCGAGTTTAACCAATTTCAGTTTTCAATCAAATCTACAACCATTCAATTTCATAAATAAACAAAATTGTGATGTTTGGGTTTAAACGGGGATCAGCTTATTTTTCAAAATCGTTATGTTTAAATTCGAAAAAAACAAATTTAAGCGTTTCTGGAAGCTTGTCGCAGAGCTAAGCGTGAAGAAAGATATTTTCTTCAATGCGTCGGCTATTACGTTCAATTTGTTCATTTGTGCTGTGCCGTTTACGCTCATTATCATCTCTATTTTGGGATATATTTTTTCCATCGATGCGGCCTTCAATGAACTGGTTCGATACGGAAGAGAGCTGCTCCCTCAGTTCAGCTTCGAAACCCAAAGCGGAGATGTATTCCAGGGCGCTGTCACCATCGAGGGATTGATTCAGCCATTAGTGGGTGCCCGCCAAATTTTTGGGATTGTGGGTATCATTGTTTTGATGGTTTTTGCACAGGGCCTTTTTCACACCCTTAAACACGTGCTTTTTGAGGTTTTTGATATCAAAGACCGAAGAAGTGCGGCGATGGAACTTATTTACAATTTCTTTGCATTCGGAGTAGTTGGTGGAGTTTTCATTTTTTTTACCATGGCAGTATCCTTCATTTCTCTGTTTTCGTTTGAACAATATGTCATTCCATATACTGAAATTGTTATAGAATTCGCCTGGCTCTCTGATTGGCTGACCGGACTCTTACCTCTTCTTTTCACATTCGTTCTATTCTATGTTATATACCGCTACATCAGTGAACGAAGAATGAACTCAAAGGTCGCTCTGGTTGCTGCCATGTTGTATACATTCCTGTTTGAGCTGGCCAAAAACGGGGTATCTATTTATCTGGGATATGCCTTTACAACCTACCGATTTTTCTACCAGGGATACGCCGCGCTTTTGATCATTGGTATATGGGCGTTTTATACAGCAGCCCTATTTGTATTCACTGCAATTCTGGCCCGGGCCTATCAAGAAGTATATCTTGAGCAGGCTCCGGCTATCGAAAAAAATCCCTATACAGCAATATCGTGAACTTCGATTCATCCAAGCTACTTCCCAAATCATTCTATGAAAATCCCGATGTGGTTGAAGTAAGCCGTAAATTACTTGGCAAAGTTATCTGTACGAATATTGATTCTGAATATACATCCGGAATCATCACCGAGACCGAAGCTTATTGTGGGCGCAATGATAAAGCCTGCCACGCGAACAACGGATTACGAACAGATCGGACTGAAATAATGTATGGAGAGCCGGGACATGCGTATATCTATCTTTGCTATGGAATTCACCATTTGCTCAACGTCGTTACAAATCAAAAAGGACTTGCTGATGCTGTTTTGATTCGAGCCATTCGCCCGTTAGACGGAATTGAAATTATAGAGGAGAGGCGCGGTGTAAAGAATCAAAAAAACCTTACAAACGGACCCGGGAAACTCACCCAGGCACTTGGAGTCAGTACAGAGCTTAATAAGACTTATCTTTCTGATCCCCCTCTCTGGATTGAAGATCGTGGAATTTCTTTCAATGAGGATGAGATAAATATATCACCCAGAATTGGCGTGGATTATGCTGAGGAGGATGCTCTCAAACCCTGGCGTTTCTTTGTTGATTAAAATCAGACACTTTTCATCCCGCCTCTTCATTTTCAAATTTCCTTCAATATTTGTTCAACCTCTGCTTAAAATCGGCTGTTACATTGCAATCAAATTAATCTGAAAATTTGGAACGAAATAGTTCAGGAAATTTTTTATTTAATGTTAAATGACTTAACCATAAACAATTAATAAAACATGAAAGTATTACAGAAAACACTTATCACATTATTTGCGCTTATATTTGCAGTTACAGGACAAGCCGTTGCAACAGATGGAAACACAGTTGTGATGGATCAATGGAGCATCGACAAAGCTCACAGCAATATCAATTTTACCATCACCCACTTCTTCACACCTGTTGATGGTAGTTTCGAAGATTATAGCTCAGAAATTAATTTCGATCCTCAAGATCTCGAAAACAGCAGCATTGATGTTACGATTCCGGTAGAGAGCATAAACACCGAAAATGAGCGGCGTGACAATCATTTGAAATCAGATGATTTCTTCAATGCATCCGAATGGCCAAATATTACTTTCCAAAGTAACAGTATCGAACAAACCGGAGACAACCAGTTTGTAGCTCATGGAGAATTAACCATTCGTGATGTCACACGAGAGTTTGATCTCCCATTCGAATTGAAAGGTGTGATGGATCATCCAATGCAAGAGAATACGAAAGTAGCCGGTATTACGGCCTCAGCCAGCCTAAACCGAACGGATTATGGCGTAGGTGTTGGGGATTGGGCTGCCACAGCCGTAGTTGGAGATGAAGTTAACATCCAACTGAATCTTGAGTTAACGGCTCCTACAGGAGACAATACTTCAAGATAATTTGAAACCAGATTTTTAGCCGCATTTCTGAACAAAGGAATGCGGCTTTTTTATTTGACACAAATCTTATTTCGACCTCACACTTTTGCAAATGTTCTGTTATATTTACCCACTGTTAACATGAATGACTATCAGTGAGTCAATGAATAAGAAATCGATACTTATTATTACGGGATTTATTGTTTTCGCGGCATTAACCCGTCTGCTTCCGCACGCATATAACTTTACACCACTCGGGGCCATCGCACTGTTTGGTGCCGCCTATTTCATGAAAAAGAGATGGGCTCTCATTATCCCGGTTGTGGCATTTTGGATGAGTGATTTGCTGCTGAATAACATCACCTATGCAGCTTATTACGATGGGTTTACCTGGTTCACAAGCGGTATGCTGTACACCTATGGAAGCATTGCCATGATCGTTGTTCTTGGATATTATCTGTTGAAAAAAATCACGTTTGGAAGAGTTTTAGGCGGAGCACTCGGTGCATCCGTTATCTTTTTTATTGTCAGTAATTTTGGAGTTTGGATCAGCAGTTCTATGTATCCGCTTACCTGGGAAGGATTTATGGCATGCTACATTGCTGCCATCCCATTTTTCCACTACACGATTGCCGGAAACATAGTTTATTCTGCGGTACTGTTTGGGAGCTACGAATGGATTAAAGCTCAAAATCCATCTCTTGCACCTGTTGAAGCAGAATCATAATTGACTTACTGACCTAATTCTGCAGTAAGCTCAATCACTTCCGGATTGAATGGGCTTTTTGAATTCATCTCTTTTTTTATTTGACTGAAAGCTCTCTTACCCAATTCATAGGTTGGCTGTTCGATACATATAAATGGATTCACCAAATGCTTGTTGAATTCGCTCCCGCCAAAAGCAAGAATTGGAATATCTTTAGGATTGATTCCATGATCGTTCATATATTCCAAAGCACCCAGTGCAACCGGGTAGGTTACAGCAAACATGGCCCCCGGTTTTCCATGTTGATTCAACAGCTTCTCAAATCCTTCATACCCGCTTTTTTCGCTGTATCCTCCTTCTACAACCTCTGTGCCTGAACTCTCTATTGAGCACTCCTTCAAAGCCTCAAAATATCCGGCCTTCCTCTCTCTTCCAATCTCTACACTTTCATAGCCGGCCAAATGAGCTATGTTTTTAAATCCTTTATCAATTAAATGCCTCACCCCCGCTTTAGCGCTCTTTCGATCCTCTACTTTGATGTATGAAAAGCCTGTATTTAAGAATCCGCGATCAAAGAAAACCAGGTCAATTCCCATATCACGAACAATATCGAACCGTTCTGGATCTTTTGTCTGCTCCGTAATTGAAACCAACAGACCATCTACCCGCATATTGAGCATCGATTCGATATGCTTTTTCTCCAGCTTTTCATCCTCAAGAGAAATTCCCAGGATTACCTCATAGTTACTTTGATTCGCTGAATTATATATCCCTTCAATGACCGGTGCAAAAAAATAGCTGGCCATTTTCGGGATAATCACACCAATGGTTTGCGATTTTCTTGACGTGAGAGAACGAGCCAGAAGGTTTGGCCTGTATCCCATTTCCCGGGCGACTTCCTTTACTTTTTTCCGGGTTTGTTCCGAGATATCGGGATGATCGCGAAGAGCCTTTGAAACACTCACTTTCGTGAGATCCAGCTTCTCCGCGATATCAACCAAGCGTACGTTTTTTTTCATATGATCACGCTAAAATTTGTGATCAAAACCCTTTTATAACTCCCGAATTTTGATGCTTCGGAATGATACGTTGTTCCCGTGATCTTGCAACAGGATATGACCCGACTCAGCTTCACCAAAATCTTCGTACACATTGTATTTACTTTTTTGAACCAAGTTGCGATAGATCTGTGAACCACGCTCATATTCCACTACTTTAACATTGTTTAACCAGTGTTCCACATGATTTCCCTTTGCAACAATACGAGCTTTGTTCCACTCATTATTTCCTTTAAATCGGATGTCATCCCTGTTCTCTTCAGATAGATTGGTTGCTGTAATCATGTCATAGAGGGAAGCAACGGTTCGATTTCCTGCGACTCCCTGATTTGCATCCGGGTGATTTTCGTTATCTAAAATTTGGTATTCGGGCCCAATTTCCGAACCGCTACCGGGATTTAATCCTTCAATCACGAAATATTTAATGCCGCTGTTTGCCCCTTTCGTAATCTTAAACTCTACTTCAAAGACAAAATCACTGAACTCCTGTTCGGTCACAATATCTCCAAAGGGTGATTCCGTTCCATCAGATTCAATTACTGAAAGCGTGCCGTCTTCAATCACCCATCCCCGGTCAGGGAATTCGTCGCCATTGGCTTGTCGCCACCCGTCCGATGTTTCGCCGTCCCAGAGAAGTCTCCATCCGTGGCGCTTTTCACTTTCGGTGAGCGTGTTTGGAACCCAATTAATGACTTCCGCATCAGGATCATCCTTCATTCGGTGTTCATCCAGATTATCGGTCAGAATTTTTACGTCTCTCCACTGAACAGTGGCACCATCTTGTTCCTCATCGTAAATACTGTGAACCTGCAGTGCGATGAATCCTTCGGAAGTCAAATCATCATAAAGATTGGAACACTGAACGCCATTCACCCAGGTTTTAATCTCGTTCCCAACAGCCTCAATCCGGTACGAATTCCATAACCCATTTTGAAAGGCATTATTGCAGTCTTCGTTCTGGGTGGTCGGATAGAGCCATCCCCTACGAGCTTCATCATAAATTCCGCCGCTCCAGGCTCTGTCGGATGGATCAATTTCAACCTGGTATCCATGAACTCTGCCGTCCATATAATCATCCCGGCTTTCACTTCTGATCTGAACTCCGGAATTCAATCGCGGATCAACCTTCACATCAAATTCAAGGATAAAGTCTCCATAGGTCTGATCAGTAGCAAGAAATGTATTCGGAGTATCCATTCGGGCGATTCCGGTGATTACATCACCTTCAATCTGATATTCGGCATCCCCATTGAGTTTGGTCCAACCGTCAAAGTTTTCGTCATCGAACATCGGTTGCCAATTCTGCGAAAATGACTGGATTGGAAGCATCAGAATTCCAATGAATATTACTAAAAATGAAATGGTAGTTTTCTTCATGATTTTATTTGAATAAGATGATTAAGCTTTTTTATAAGTCTCCTCTTGAGAGGAGATTTAGAGGTGTGTTAAATTCAAATACAAATTCCTGATAGACAAATATTTCTGCTATCAATCTCAGGCTCAACACACCCCTGATTGAATCATTGAACATGATTCAACCCATCCCCTCTCCAGAGGGGAAATTTTTAAACATTCGGCTCCCAACCGGGTTCGTATTCCCTGCTCCAGTATTGCATGGCATCGGGGTTATCTAAAATTCTGCCGTTTGATGGATCCACGTCCAGATCACTTCCGGATCGGTAGGAAATATTTGCCAGGTGACAAAGATGCGTACTCTTCGCCCCCACATCCACCGTAGAAACATTCTCAGACTGACCGCGAATGGCATCAAAAAAGTTGGCGATGTGATCCGTTGACATATCACCTCCGCCACCAAGTGCCATTCCGGATTCCGATCCGCCGGATGCTTCGGCACGCATCAGGTTTCCTCCTCTATCGAACATTTTGTAGAGAGATCGATCCACCCAAACGGTTCCCTCGGTTCCGTAAATCACCGTACCACGTCCGCCATCATAGGTATTGAATCCATTGCGGCTTTTACCGTCCCAATTGATTACCAAATCATTCGGGAAATAGTAAGTGGCATACATTGTATCGTACATCTCCCAGCCATCATCCGGAAAGTGATTTTTGTATGCTTCAACCGAAACCTTCTCAGGATAATCCGTTTGGAGAGCCCAGCGTGCAACGTCGAGCTCATGCAGAGCATTGTTTCCACTTTCGGCAGTTCCATAATCCCAGCCGTACCAGTGCCAATTGTAATTCCATGTATTATCTGTGTATGGACGCCTTGGTGCGGGCCCTTGGAAGAGATCCCAGTTCAAATCTTCAGGCGGAGCTTGCCGGGTTTGATTGGGTACTTCTCCGCGCTGATTACTATAAAATGCTACGGCTTTATAAGGCCGGCCGATAATCCCATTATGTATCTCATCAATAATTTTCTTTGTGTGAGTGGATGACCGCTGCTGATTTCCCATCTGCAGCACTCTGTCATACTGTTCTTGAGCCCGAATCAAAACCTCACTTTCAGCGGGATTGTGCGTCATAGGTTTTTCCACGTAGACATGCTTTCCGGCTTCCATCGCCATCCAGGCGGCCGGAGCGTGCCAGTGATCGGGAGTTGCGATAAACACTGCATCCACTTCATCATCGTCTAACGCTACCCGAATATCCTCAATGCCTTCGGGGTTATATGTTAATCTCTCACTAAGATCAGAAAAAACGCGATCTCTTTGGCTTTTCTTCACATCACAAACATACGACAGATGTGTGTTGTAAGGATCGCCGATGCTGTTGTAATACGCAGGAACGCGGCGTCCGCATCCCATAAACACAACATTGATCCGATCATTTGCTCCTAAAACTCTTCCATAACTTTTTGCTGATAGACCGAGCGCAAGGCCTCCTGTGGCCAACGCTGATGTTTTAATAAAATCCCGCCTGTTGAGAGAAGTCATATTTTTTCAATTATATTATGTGATACTTAACCGGTTAAGAACATCAATCTAATGAACCGGAGCGGAACGGTCAAGCAAGCAAATTTTTACTTATTTCTCTGAATTATGACAATGCATTTTGAACAAACATGGCGATGGTTTGGACCCTACGACACGACGTCCCTTGAAGAGATTAAACAAACAGGTGCAACCGGAATTGTGAGTGCACTTCATGAAATTCCAATTGGTACGATTTGGCCGGTTGATAAAATTAATGCGCACAAAAAAAAGATTGAAGATGCAGGTTTTCGATGGTCGGTTGTTGAAAGTGTCCCCATTCATGAGGATGTGAAACGGCAGCGCGGTGATTTTCAAACATGGATTGAGAATTATAAGCAGTCGATCCGAAATCTGAGCGAGTGTGGGATCGATACGATCTGCTACAATTTTATGCCGGTTTTGGACTGGACCCGGACGGATCTTCAGCATCCCATGGCTGACGGCTCAACCGGACTTCGGTTTGATGAAGTTGCGCTCGCCGCTTTTGATGTCTTTATCTTAAAGAGAAAAGGAGCTGAAGATGATTACGAAGATCAAGTTATCGAAGCCGCAAAAGAGTATGCTGATAATCTCAGTGATCAAGAGATTGAAAAACTTACGGAAACCATTCTCGCCGGACTGCCGGGATCAGAAGAGGGATATTCGTATGAAGAATTTCGGGAGATGTTACATACGTATGATGGAATCTCCGCTAAAGATCTGCAATCAAACCTGATCTATTTTCTAAAGGAGATTATTCCGGTGGCCGAAGAAGTTGGCGTTCGGATGGCGATTCATCCCGATGATCCGCCATTTCCGCTTTTTGGTCTGCCGAGAGTTGTGAGTACAGAAGAATATGCAAAGACTATTATTGAAGCGGTGGATTCTCCATATAACGGACTCACGTTCTGCACCGGATCTTATGGTGCCCGAGCAGATAACGATCTCCCGAAAATGGTTGAATCGCTGGGGCATCGAATCAATTTTGTTCATTTGAGAAGTGTGAAACGAGAATCGGGGCGGTCGTTTCATGAGGCCAATCATCTTGAAGGCGATGGAAATCTGGTGGAGGTTATCAAAGCCCTAATACTGGAACAACATCGGCGAAAAGAGGAAGGACGAACCGATCTGAATATGCCATTTCGACCGGATCATGGCCACCAGATGCTGGATGATCTCAAAAAAGAAACATTCCCCGGTTATTCTTGCATTGGCCGGATGAGAGGTCTGGCAGAGTTGCGGGGTGTTGAAGCTGGGATTCGTGCTGCAATTGAAACAGAATAAAGGTTCGAAACTAAATCAGGCGATATAGTTGAGTTATTTTTTTGTTGACTTCTGATAATTTTGAATCCGTTATTTTTCCCAGTTTACCAATCACAAGCTCCTTATCTAACGTGATGAGTTTATCGATCCTGATTAATGATTGTTTTTTTAATCCTGTTTTATCTGATGATTCAATAACTATGGAAGATTTCTCCTCATAGAAAAGTTTTGTGGTGATAAATGCCAGCACTACATCGAGATCTCCAGATAATAATACAAGCGCCGGTCGTCTCTTCTTGCTCGTTAAATCAGTGAATGGAAATGGGATAAGAACAATATCTCCCTTAATCATAGGACTCTTTTAAATCATCATCCGTATATAATTCCTCTTCTTCCTGAAGAAATTCAAAAGTTTTTGATTTGGACGCAGCCTGAGCTATTTGATCATTTATCTCAGAATGTTCAAGTTGATTCAATAAAAAATCTACAAAATCAGAAACTTCCTTTAGTTTATGATCGGGCAGTTTTTTTATGCTTTCAACTGTCTCACGGATGAGTGTTTTTCTTGTCATATCTAAAAAAATTTATCTTCAACAACATTTTAATTCATACCGATTGAATATCAAAATGTTATGCACACTTTTCCGATATCCGTCTGCCCGCTTAGAGCGGTCTGACGGATGACATACTTTTTCGATTCTAAAGCGTCCTTGTCGGATGTGGCTTCAAGGAGGTCAAGTCCTCAATTCGCACCGGTTTTCCTGATTCGATACTGTTTCTCGCCGCAATTCCGATCAATATCGACATCGCTCCATCACGGCTACCGGCGGCCAAATTCAGTGGATCATCCATATCGGTATCGCGGAAGATTTGGTTTTGCAACCGTTCATCTCCCCCGCCATGACCGCCGCCACTTTGATAGACTTTGATCTGCTCATAATCTTCAGCAAAATTATCCATCACCATAATTTCTTCGAAATCGGTCGCTTCGTCGATCTCCTCTTGAGACATCTCTTGTGCATGCAATTCACTTTGAGCGACTTTTTCTTGCTCTCTCCATGGAATTCCATGCCAGGCATCAATCCGACCCTCCGTACCGTTAAAGCCAATTTTCATGCCTTCGTAGGGTGAATACGTTGTCAGTGAATAGGTGACCTGAACATCATTCGCATATTTCACCTGAACCGACATCTTATCGTAAATATCGATCTCATGGCGCCAGAGACAGTTATCTCGTAAGTATCCGTCGTGGTGTTCATTCGCTACATAGAGATCCATGTAGGTATCATTTTCGGTGATATCCCAATAAAAATCGCAATTATTTTGATGCGGACAGGTTCGGCATTTATTACCTCTGAATGAGTTATTGCTTCCATAATGCTCGAGCGATCCTTTTGCATACACCTCAACCGGATCGGAATTCAACCACCAGTTTAACAGATCAAAATGGTGAGTTGCTTTGTGAACCAAGAGCGTTCCGCTGCTCGCCTCAATTCCATGCCAGCGCCGGAAATAAGACGCCCCGTGATACACATTCAGATACCAGTGAAAATCCACCGAGGTAATTTTCCCTACCCGCTGATTCATCAAAAGCTCTTTAATTCTTGTGTGATGCGGGCTATATCGATAGTTAAATCCGACAATTAACTCCCCTTCTGATTCCGCCTCTGCGTCCAAAATGGCCTGACATTTAAATTCATCAGTAGTCAGCGGTTTTTCCGTAATAACATCAATATTTCGATTCAACCCATTAATGATAAACTGATGATGAGTGGCATCCACCGTAGTCACAATTAGAAGATCCGGATTGGTGGTATCCATCATCTCGTCGAAATCGGTAAAGGTCGGACAATCGGCGCCAATGTATTGTTTTCCATATTCAAGCCGTCCCGGATTAATATCACACAACCCGACAAACTCAACCACATCATTATATCTCTCCTGAATGCGTTGACCCCAAAATGTAATGCCGCGAATGCCGGTACCAACCAATGCTACTCTCCGTTTATTAAAAAGCCGCGGACTCTTACTCATTTGCGAAAAAGCCGGCCCGGCAATTAAGGCTCCCCCAACAGCAGCTCCGGTTGATTTTATAAATTGTTTACGTGTGAATTTGTCCTTTCTCATAGTTCGGTGACTTTAGGGTGATATTTGAAATATAGCCGGATGATCGACATACTTAACCGGTAACTCTATTTAATAAAATAAAACGCTTTTACCAATTCACACGCTCAAGAAGGACTTTAATACCGAAAAAAGTCCGCCGCATTTTGATAACAAATCTTCTCTACAATTCCGCCAATCAACTCCATGTCAGATGGTATCAATCCCTTTTCGATATCGTCACCCAAAATATTACAAACCACTCTGCGAAAATAATCATGGCGGGAATACGACAAGAAACTTCTTGAATCGGTTGTCATTCCTATAAACTCACTCAAAACTCCCATGTTGGAAAGTGATTCCACCTGCTTTTCTATGCCGTCTTTCTGATCCATAAACCACCAAGGCGGACCATGCTGTAATTTCCCGGGAATAGTACCATCCTGGAAATTTCCGATCATCGTTGCAAAAAGTTCATTGTCTCTGGGATTGTTATTATAAAGACTCACACGCGGAAGATTGTCCTCAGCATCCAACCGATCCAACAATCTTGAAAGCGGACGTGCCATCTCAAAATCACCGATTGAATCAAAACCGGTATCCGGTCCGAGATTTTTCATCTTCCTGGAACTGTTATTTCGAAGAGCACCCATATGAAGTTGAAATACCCATTCTTTCTCATGATCCATCAATCCGCAGTAATAGAGAAAAGCTGATTTAAAGATGCGTGATTCCTCTTCAGTAACAGATTTTCCACTCATCGCTTTTGAGAAAATATCCTCAAGTTTCTGATCGGTGAATGGATCAGAAAACGGCTCAGTTGCTCCATGGTCGGATGCCTGGCAACCCAATTCATCAAACAGATCATGCCGGCTTTTCAGCGCATCCAAAAAATCCTGGAAGGTTGATATCGATTGATTAGAAGCGTTCTCAAGTCTTTCGACCCATGCCGTAAACTCAGAACCATTTTCAACCTGCATTCCTTTATCGGGTCGAAATGTTGGAACCATTTTGAAGCCGACATCCCCCTCCTCTTTCATTTTTTTGTGATGTTCGAGGCTGTCAGTGGGATCATCTGTGGTCGCCACCACTTCCACTTTATTTCGCTTGATGAGTCCTCGTGTAGAAAAATCCGGTTGCTGAAGCATCTCATTGCACTTATCCCAGATCTCTTCGGCTGATTCTCCGTTCAAAAGTTGAGTGATCCCAAACGGATCTTTTAACTCCATATGAGTCCAATGATAAAGCGGATTTTTAATCGTTTTCGGAACGGTTTCCGCCCATTTCAAGAATTTCTCTTTGTCGGATGTATCACCTGTAATGAACTTTTCATCAACGCCACACGCCCGAAGTGCCCGCCATTTATAGTGATCGCCATCCAACCAGATGTGTGTCAGATTCCTGAAGTTGATATCTTCTGCAATCTCCTGCGGCGGCAAATGACAATGATAATCGATAATCGGTTGGTGAGCAGCATAGTGATGATACAGTTCTTTTGCCGATTCACTCTGTAGTAAAAAATCTTTATCGATAAATGGTTTTGGCATGAATATCGGTTTTTTAACACAAGTAAGACGCTTGCGCTATCATTTTAAAAAATTACTACCGTTCAACTCGTCCTGAACCACCACTCTTAACAAGTTTCTCAACTTCCTCTTCACTTGTCAGATTGAAATCACCGGGAATGGTATGTTTGAGGCATGATGATGCCACGGCATATTCAAGTGCATCTTTTGTATTTTCTTTGGAAAGGAGTCCGTGAATAAGTCCGGCCGCAAAGGAATCTCCGCCACCAACCCGATCTACGATATCAATTTCATATCTTGTAGATCGAACCGGATCTGAACACTCTTTATCATCGTGAAGCATTGCACTCCATCCGTTCATACTCGCTGAAAAACTTTCCCGAAGTGTGATAGCAACCGTGTCAAATCCGTACTCTTTCTTCAGAGATCGCGCTAGTGTCGAATATCCTTCGTCATCCAATTCGGCTCCTTCCACATCGGTTTCACCGGCTTCAAACCCGAGGCTTTTTTGCGCGTCTTCTTCATTGGCAATGCACACATCCACATATTCCATCAGCGGATTCATGGTTTCCTGGGCTTCTTTTTCGGTCCAAAGTTTGGAGCGGAAATTGAGATCACAACTAACTGTTACACCTGCATTTTTTGCAGCTTTACACGCAGCAATCACAGCTTTTCGGGATTTCTCGCCCAATGCAGGTGTGATTCCCGTCCAATGAAACCAATCCTTACCTTCAAAAATGGCATCCCAGTCTACCATATCTGATGTCATCTGGCTCACCGCAGAATCTGCACGATCATAAATCACTTTCGACGGTCGCTGACTCGCACCACTTTCCAAAAAGTAGATTCCAAGACGATCTCCGCCTCGAACGATGTAATTCGTATTCACACCATATCTTCGGACTGATTGTAGAGCGGCTTCACCCACTTCATTCTCCGGCAGACGGGTTACAAAATAGGTTTGGTGACCAAACATCGCCAGTGAAACAGCAACATTCGCCTCGCCGCCGGCATACCGTGCTTCAAATGTATCAGTCTGTAAAATTCTTGAATGTTCCGGCGTGGATAGCCGAAGCATGATCTCTCCAAAAGTTACAATCTGTCCCATAATTCTTTATTTAACTCCTAAGTTTGAAAGTAAAATTTTTGCGTTGTTTTTGATGGTATCGAAATCCCCGCGTTTAATCGCCTCTTTATTCAGAAGCGCACTTCCGACTCCTACTGCAGTGGCACCCGCTTTGATCCACTCGCCACCATTTGTAAGTGTTACACCACCTGTTGGCATCAGCTTGAGATGTGGCAGCGGAGCTTTCACCGCCTTGATGAAATTCATCCCGACAATATCAGCCGGAAAAACTTTGATGATATCCGCGCCCCACTCCCACGCCTGCTGAATTTCGGTCGGCGTAAATGCGCCGGGCATTACGGGCACATCCAATTCATTCGCTTTGTCAATGATCTCTTTGGTCATGATCGGGCTGACCACAAATTTTGCGCCGGCTTCCACCGCTTGCTCTGTCATTTTTGCATTCGTTACGGAACCAACACCGATTATCGCATCATCTGGGCTATTTG
>CAYRDO010000094.1:0-15419 GCA_964422985.1 uncultured Rhodohalobacter sp.
AAAGTGCCCTAAGGCACTTGGGGGATGACTCGTGTTAGTAGCTAAGAGTCTTAGATTTAAATAATAATTCTACGACGAGGAACACACCCCTGATAACTCCGCTGAACGCCTTGTTATCTGTCCCCTCTCGAGAGGGGGGAATATCCTTCCCTCAAAAAGAAGTGCTAATTCAAAAAGGTGTCGTATTGGATGTAGAGAGGTGGATAGGATTCGGTAGAAGCGGCGAGGTATTCTTTGTAAATGAATTCATCCGGCGAGGTTACCATGAAGTTGAACCCCATCTGGGACAGGATCACAGTGGATGATTTTGCAGTCGGTACTCTGAATTGATTTTCCGCCAGATCAATATCTACGGTACAGGCACAAATCTTTGCACTCTCGCACATGTCATGTTCTTCGTGAGTAGCATCATGATCTGAGAGATCAGAGATACAACAATCATGAGAACCATCCATCATCTCGTGATGATTCATCTCCATCATACAAAAATCCAGAAGCTGCTTGGCTTGCAAGGCAGACGGTAAGAGTATTCCCATCACCAAGACTAGAGCTACAGCTTTTTTGAGAATTTTATATGAAGTGAATTTCATTTCCATAAATGAAAGTTACGAAAAAACTGACAGTGAATCTTTCACATTAAAGTAAAAAATTATGTTTGATGCAATTTTAGCCGTGAAAATCGATATTTAAGCTCGTAAATATTTATTTTTGTTTTGGATATTTAATGCTACCGAACTAACTAGAATAGCTGTCAGTAGTTTCAATATCACTGACTCACAACTTCACCATCCAACAGTTGCTCTATTTTAGGCTGCATCGCTTCCGCCCATAGTCGATACCCATGTTCTTCAGGATGAAGCAGGTCCGGCATGATCTCTTTGGAAAGCACGCCATTTTCATCCAAAAATACACCATTGATATTCAAGAAATGAACACGCTTACGGTTGGCGAACTTCCTAATTTCATTGTTGATCTCATTATTTAGTTGACGAAGTTCACTATCGGGCGAAGCATCTCTTGGAAAAATGGCTAACAACAATACTTCGGTATCAGGCAGACGATCTTTTAACTCATCCAAAATCATCTCAATTCCTCTTGCCGTACATTCAGGAGGATCCTGACGGTGACCGGTGTTATTGGTACCGATCATTAAAATGGCCAATTCAGGATTGATTCCGTCCACTTCACCGTGCTGCAATCTCCAAAGAACGTTTTCGGTCCGATCGCCGCTATATCCAATATTGTAAGCACCAAGCGGAGCATAATATTCATCCCAAACGGTTTTTCCTTTGTCTTCCCATCCGTGGGTAATCGAATCTCCTATGAAAAGCAGCTTGGCGTCTTCGCGCCCCTCCTCATTTAGTTTTGCTTCGTGACGTGGCATCCACCACTCCACAGCCCATTCTTCTTGTAGAGTTGCAGGATTCAGAGCTAGAGCATCATCAGGACAGGTTTGAGCCGCTGTGAATTGGACTGAAACAGATAAAAAAAGAACAGGCAGAAATCTAAGGAACAGCTTTTGCATAATTACTTGGGTTGTAAAACGAATTTGTTGGATGTGGAGACACCACAAAATACTAAATTCGCGAAATCATCAAACCCAAAGTTGCTGTCCTAAATTTCTGCCTGTCAAATGAGTTTAGGAACCAGGAATCAACTTATTCTTCCTGCGCTTCTTCCAATTCAGAAATGTACTCTTCACTGGCGTAGATGGCTACCTCAACGCGTCGGTTTTCCTGACGACCGGCTTCGGTATCATTATCTGCAATTGGTTCACTTTCTCCGCGGCCTTCGGTATCTATACGATTTGCTGCAATACCTTGGGAAATAATATAATCGGCGGCTGAGTCTGCTCGTCGTTCACTCAAGTTTTGATTGTATGATGCCTCTCCAACAGAGTCGGTATGGCCAACAATCAGGAGTTCGGTGTTATCGTCTTCTCCCATAATTTCTGCCAACTGTGCGAGGTTCTCTTTCGCTTCTTCCCGGAGTTGAGCTGAGTCAAAATCAAACAGTAGACCGGTATCAAAGCTAACGGCAATTCCCTCTTCAACCCGCTGTATTTCCGCACCTTCGAGTTTTTCTTCAAGTTCGGCAGCTTTTTTATCCATTTGTCGTCCAATGATGGCACCAACAGTTCCACCTACGGCAGCACCTGCAAGCGCTCCGGCAGCCGTGTTACCAAGTGTTTTACCGATCACGGCACCGGCAGCAGCTCCACCGGCACCTCCAATGACGCCGCCTTTAGCTGTTTTACTCCATTCCGAGCAACCGGATATAAGAAGTGATAGCGACAAAATTGCTGAGATGATAATAGATAGTTTCGATGTTCGATACATATTCTTTTCAATTATTTAGTTTTCAATTCGGATATTTAAACAGTCATCTGCTCAGATTGTTTCTCACACATTCTATTTCAGCCGCTCAAAATCATCGCATATTGATGTGATTTTTGAAGCTTTAGATCTAAAAGGGCCTGTTTTAAAAAGAAAAGCTTTAGGTGTTGATTAGACGATCCATTTTCCCAATTCAATACCGGTCCATACCGCGGCGATTCCGGTAACAACCTGGAATCCCATGTAGATGAGTCCTTTTTGAAGGGAGATGGATGCTATTTCAAAACCTTCCAGCCCAAATGATGAAAACGTTGTGAATCCACCCAAGAAACCAACAATCAGAAAAAGTTTGATTGTGTTATCCATCAATCCTTTTTCCTGCAGAAGGGTAGCAATCGCTCCGATCAATAAACAACCGATAATATTTGCAGCGGTAGTACCCGAAAAGAACCAGTTTTGTCCGATCAGTTTGATCGTCCAAACCGAAACCAAGTATCGAAGAACGGAACCAAAAGCACCGCCAAGTGCAATAAAAAGCAGATTTCGAATCATTTAAAGTTAAATCTGAAGAATCGAAAGATAAATGTAACGAGTTTACCGGTTGGCAACAGGAGTGAGCTTGAAGCATCTGAAGCTCCGATCAAATCGGTCGAAAGTCTTTCAAACATCATAAATTACCTACTAAACGAACGCTTGAAGGTTTTAAACGGTAAACGTATAAATGTAATAAAAAAAGCCGCCTCTTATCGAGACGGCTTCATTCTTTCGTTATTTAATTTATCTCAGGCTTCTTTTCCAACCAATTTGTAGCCGGCAGATTTCCAGCCAGCCAAGCCTTCTTCAAAGTCCTGTACGTTGGTATAGCCCATACCCTCAAGTTTCCGGGCAAGTTCGGGAGATGCCGTGCAATCTGCATTCGCGCAGTAAACGACAATTTCAGCATCTTTATAGGGAATGACACTCTCAGCCATTTCTGCATGTTCGGTTGGAATGTTGATAGATCCAGGAATGTGCTTGGCAATAAAAGCATCGTTTGCCAAAGCATTGATCAGAATAGGCGGTTGGGTTCCTTTCAGTCGTTGATTTAGTGTTTTCGCGTCAATTCTTTCTAGTGTTTTTGTGTCAGTAGTCATAATCAAAAAGATTTGATTCTACTTCCATTTCATGTCCTTAACAAATGAGAGGTTTTGGACATTCATGCATCTTCTCGGAAACGATTTGGGAAATGAAAATGTGAACTCATTGTATTTGAATCACTCAAAAAGTATGGTATCATTTCGGCAGCCTATGACTGATGAAATCAATTTTTATGATGAACTACCCGAGTTTTCTGATTTCAGAAAGGTGTCTGATGGTTCTTTATACCACGAGGCACCGGTTAGTTGGTGGATCATAGCCGGTGATATTCGCAACTCTACAGAGGCGATCGAGAGCGGGAAGTATAAAGAGGTCAACATGGCGGGTGCGTCCATCATTGCGGCAATTTCAAACCTTTTCAAAGATTTTGGTCCGTTGCCGTTTACCTTTGGCGGGGATGGCTCCATCGTGCTGGTGCCAGATCAAAAGCTCACAGAAATTAAACAAACACTGGCGTTTTGCAGGCACGCTATTTGGGACAGTTTCGGTCTTGATATGCGAACCGGCGCCGTACAAATTCAAGAGGTTCGCAGCAAAGGTTTTGATGTGAAAGTGGCTAAAATGCAGTTGTCAGAAACCATCAGCCAAACAGTTTTTTGGGGTGGCGGTTTGGATTATGCCGAATCGCTGATCAAAGAGAAAGACGAGCGAACGTCCCCCGACGGGTATGTTGCAAACCTGGAGGGGCTGGAATGCCGATGGCAGGAAATTCCGCCTGATGAGGATGAAATCACATCATACATCATCAAAGCAACGGGGAAAGGCGATAAGGAAAATTCACAAATTTATGATCAATGCCTCCAAAAAATTGACGAAGTGTACGGATCGCTGAATGATCGGAACCCGATTTCGGAGGCCAAACTTGTCTTCAAAAAAAGTTGGAAAAAATTGGCGGTGGAGTGGAAAATAAGAACGTGGAAACCTACTCTGAAAAAGAAACTGAAATATGCATGGAAACTCCTGTTCCAGCTAACAACGGGAACGTATTTGATGAAAAATAAAACCGAGACAAAAAATACCGATTGGGGTCGGTACAAATCAGATCTGATCAAGCATATTGATTATCGAAAATTTAGCGAAGCTCTGAGATTTGTAGCATCGGGAACATCGGAAGAGAGAGAACGAATGGAAAAATTTTTAGAGAAGGAGTATAAGGAAGGAAAACTGTTTTATGGAGTACACAGCTCCACCAGTTTAATTGTTACGTGCTATGTTTCCAATTATCATCGGGAGCATATTCATTTTGTAGATGGGATTGATGGCGGGTACGCAATGGCTGCCAAAAAAATGAAAAAACAGGTTAAAGAAAGTGGATAATTTTCAGATCATTCAATTCATTGATACATTTACAGGTGTTTTTCTTCGTAAAATTGCGAGGGAGATTTACTGCGTTGCAGACCTGAACTTTTACCCTGAACTATGGACGACAATCCGTCGAATGATTTTCAGAACAATGAAAATCTGAATCGTTTATTGGAACTTATTGGTCAGATTAATTCAAATCTTGAGATCAATGAGGTTCTTAAAAATATTATTGAAGCGGCTAAGAAAATTACGGATAGCGAAGCCAGTTCGGTTTTTTTGCTTGATAAAGAGTCCGATGAATTGATCCTCACCATACCCACCGGCCCCGTCAGTGATAAAATTCACGGCCGGCGTTTTCCAAAAGATCAGGGCATTGCAGGGTGGGTAGCTACAAACTCGGAGCCTTTGATTGTAAATGACGTTTCAAGTGATGATCGTTTCTATGGCGATTTTGAACCGGACGTTTTCATTACAAGAAATATTTTATGTGTGCCTCTGAAAAATCAATCGAAGGAGGTAGTTGGTGTATTGCAGGCAATTAATAAACGGGGCAATGTTGACTACGAAGAAGATGAGTTGCCGTTATTTCAGGCTCTTGCTCACCAGGCGGCTATAGCTATCACCAATACACGGCTGCACGATGAACGAAAAACACTTTTGAGTGAAATCCATCATCGGGTAAAAAATAACATGGCCATCATTTCGGGGATGATTCAGCTCCAGGCATTCAATGAGTCCGATGAAAATCTCCAAAATAAACTTCTGAAAAGCGTAACCCGAATCTCAAGTATGGCGGCGGTTCACGAGCAGTTGTACGAGTCTGAAAGTTTTTCAAGCCTGAATTACACAAAAAACCTTCAGAAGGTTGTGGATGATACCGTTCAGGCGTTAGATGCATCCAACCAAGTTTCGGTTCTGTACGATTGTGACTCGGTGAGATTAAATATTAATCAGTCTATTCCGTGTTCGCTTATTATAAGTGAAATGATTTTCCATTTGGTAAAGTTTGGGGTTGATGGTTTAGATAATCCGAAAATTCAAATTTCGCTGGCGGAAAAGGATGATCGTATTCAGATTGAAATCAGGGATAACGGGCGGTCGATTAAAAAATACCTTACAGATGAAGATGTTGATGCCACCGGATTTCAGTTGATTCGGGTGTTATCTCGACAATTAGAAGCAGATTTTGATTATCAAGCCCAAGATGAAGAAAACAGGTTTACGCTTGATTTTGAAAAATCTGACCGTGGAGGTGCGGGAAGTCATTTTTTATAAGCCGTTGATTTAATACGGAGTAAATGAGATTCCAATATTAAATCCGGGGTACGTTACTCCATCTTCAAATCCGCGTCCGTATGTGATATCCGATTCAAGCTGACCCGGAACAAGTACAAAGCGAAATCCTGCCTGGAATCCGGTTGAATCAAAATTGAAAGAATAGATTTCGGAGAGCAAAATCACGCGTTCTGAAAGAGAAAGATCCGCACGAAAGCCAGTTGTAAATGCATACTCCCAATCGGTTGGAAATTTATTTCCCTCAAATCCAAGGTTCAGATGTAGAAATGAGTTTGGGTCCAGAATATTTCGGCTGATGGGGATATAGGAATAAATTTGCGTGAGTTCACCGTCAAAATCGAAGACAACTGCAGAAACGTTTCCAACTCCCCATGTTTGATTGCTCCATCCGCTAGGGACGATTTTACTTTCAATAAGCCAGTTGGTGGCATTGATCTCTTGGTTTGAGGTATCGAAAATGATACCGGGGCTTATATTCCAACTTCCGTTTAAGACAAACGAGGGTTGAATCCATGATTCTTCCGTGCCGCCCCAAGCTTCAAACAAATGTTGTTCAGCCACGCCGGCATCATCTACAATTAGGTGTTGTGCTGATAAAAATCCCGGTATCAGCAGGAATGTAAAGCATAAAAAAGCCCGAGAAAAAAGTCGCATAGATTCTGCTTTGCATTTGAATCAGTACAGATACAAGAGTAATGAGCAAAAAAGAGTTCCTAATCTGAAATTTTAAACTGGTGGTGTAAGTAGTTTTTTTTAATTATTCCGTCCTGATTTTGAAAACGATCGCTTTTTCATCAGGAGTCTCAGTGGGCATTGTAACCGTCACAGATTCATTATCCTGACTCCAATCAATCCTTTCCGAGCTTCCCAAGACGGATATTTCGGAAATAGTTTTTTCTTCCAGGTTCTCTGAATTGAGCTCATTGAATTGAAATTTATGATTCGCTCCCGGCCATCCGAGGATAATGGCATAAAGAATATCGCCGCGGCGAGTGTAACGTACATCCTTTGAGGTAAACCCATCGGCATCGGTCACGCCTCCAAACTGTCCTTCCTGAAGCTCGGTAGGACCTTCTCCATACACGTTCCAAGGGCGACTACCATAGATCGCTTCCCCATTGATTTCAAGCCAATCACCGATTGCAAGAAGTACTTCTCTTTGATTATCCGGGATGGTACCATCAGCCATAGGAGAGATATTTAACAACAGCTGACCATTTTTACTCACAATATCAATCAAAGAGTGCAGCACAATAGATGTACTTTTTATTCCGAGCCCTTCCGTATAACACCAGCTTCCCATGCTGATTGTATCATCCGTTAAAAATGGCCGCTCTTCGATTCCTTCGGCCCGGCCTTTTTCAAAATCCAGCACACTTACACTCAGAGGGAGATCATCCTGTTTGCGGGTCACCACCACATCTTTATCCCATTCGCGGGCCTTATTGAAATAGTAAGCTAAATAATCCGTCTGAACGCTATCCGGAATTTCATGAAGCCACGAATCGAACCACATAATATCCGGCTGATAGTTATCGACAACTTCTTTCAACTTGGCATTCCACATTTCCAGGAATTCCTCGCGAGGCAGATACCCGTATAAAATGGCTCGTTCCGGATCATCCAACAGTGAAGGAAAATTGTCTTTTACAAATGAATAATGACCGGTCCACTCTTCACCTTCCGGTTTCCATAAATTATTTCGGGCATGATGAAAACTGGTGATAAACTTCATTCCGTGGCCGCGAATAGCTTCCGCCAGTTCTCCGGTGATATCTCGTTTGGGTCCCATATCAGCAGCATTCCAGGGAGTGATTTCGCTATCCCACATCGAAAAACCATCATGATGCTCCGCTACCGGTCCGGCAAATTGCGCACCGGCTTCTTTAAAAAGAGACGCCCACTCCTGTGCATCAAAATTTTCGGCGGTAAACATGGGAATAAAATCAGGATAGCCGAACTCAAGAGGAGAACCATAATTTTCTGTATGAAATCCGAAGACTTCTTGTCCCCAAGTCTCCTCTCCAGTTTCTGCTAAATCCGGAGCGTACATGTGGCGCGGATACCACTCATTATTGAAGGCAGGTACCGAGTACACTCCCCAATGGAAATAGATTCCAAACTTGACATCCCGAAACCAATTCGGAGCTTCTGTATGTTCAGCCAGCGATTCCCAAGTGGGTTCATACTTTTTATTATTGGCATTTTGTGCAAATAAACTTGTGCACGTGAAAGCAAGGAGGAAAGAAATAAGGATCAATTTTTTCATAGACATACCGATGGATTTTGATGGTAGAATCAAACTCTTTAAATAGCTTAAATTTCAGTATCCTAAAAATCAAGGTTTAGATTATGCATTCAATTAGGCCGAAATAGTTTGTAGTTTTTCTTAGCTGATTATATGAATGAAGGAGCGATTCCGTTATCAAACTTGAAAAGACCAACAAGTAACATTTTCCGCATGATTAAAAAGGCAGTTTGCGCAGGATTTTTCATCATCTTGATGATTACTCCCCTATTTGTTTTTGCACAAAATGACGAGGGATTTAAAATTGCGAGAGTGCAATACCGCGGAGGCGGAGATTGGTATAATGTGCCCTCATCCCTCACTAACTTGATTGAATTCACAAAGAACCAGGTTCCCATCAACATTCAGTCAGAGTATGATGATGTGCAGCTCGGGAGCCGGGATATTTTCAACTATCCATTCCTGTTTATGACGGGACACGGAAATATTGCCGTGAATGACGCCGAGATGGAAAATCTGCGGGCTTACCTCGAAAATGGTGGTTTTTTATATGTGGATGATGATTACGGGATGGATCAATATGTGAGAGAGATCCTGCAAAACATCTTTCCGGATGAACGTTTTTTTGAACTCCCCGCCAATCATCCCATTTATAGCAATGTGTATAATTTTCCAGATGGCCGGCCGCCGAAAGTTCATGAGCACGATGGTGAAACTCCCCAAGCGTTTGCGGTTTATAGAAACGGACGAATGGTTTTACTCTATACGTATGAATCAAATCCCTCGGATGGCTGGGCGTATGATGAGTTTGATAACCCACAAGAAATTACCGATGCATCTCTTCAGTTTGGGGTAAATTTGTTGGTTTATGCGTTGACAAGTCCTTGATCTAAAAGAATCCCCTCTCTCGAAAGGAGAGGTTCCCATCAAACAAAGAAAACTACCATCAATGCATAGCTGAGGATCGCTAACAATCCGGCTACAATTGCAAGTGGAAACTGAGTGGTGACGTGATCCATCAGATCGCAACCGGTGGCTAATGAACTAAGAATGGTCGTGTCTGAAATAGGCGAACACTGATCTCCGAAAACGGCACCTCCAATTACGGCAGAAAAGCAGAGAGTCAGAAAAAACGGATCGGGAATAACAGCCCACGCCAGAGGCACAGCTACAGGAAAGACTACAGCATACGTACCCCACGATGTTCCGGTTGAAAACGCGATAATCATGCATAAAACCATCAAAACACCGGGAAGAAAAGCGGGCATGACCAGGTCTCCTAAAATGGAAACCACGTAGGGGGCAGTACCCACAGCATCCGCAACGGATTTGAGAGTAACGGCCAATGCCAAAATGATAGCTCCGATGGTTACGCCTTTACATCCGTCAATGAATCCATCGATCGCTTCCTGAAGTTTCATACCTTTAGCCATCGCAATCCCCAATCCCACGAGCACAGCCAGAACAAATGCTTCTGCGATGAGAAGGGTTGGGTTTTCGGTTTGTCCCATAAAAAAGTATGTGACGACGAATGGAATGATCGCAACGCCAAGCAGTGCACCAATCGGACCGAAAAAGTCGATCAGTCCCGGATTATAATTCTCCGGGACTTTTTGCTGGGTGAGCTCTTCGGCCGCCATTGGAGTAGCATTGGCTCGATCCAGCGGACCGCCTTCCCGGGCGCGTTTAATTGCAGCACGCATCTTTTTGCCGGGTACCCAGGGTAATTTTTCCCAGGCAAACAGGAGTGTGATCAGAATTGCAAAAATGGCGTAAAAGTTATATTTGATGGCATCAAAAAAGAAGATAACGCCATCCATAGGGGCGGAGAACATCGGGAGGGTGCCAACTACTAATCCGCTAACATAAAAAGGCCATACATTGAATGGAATAAGCGTAGCAGCGGGAGAAGCTGTGGAATCCACCATGTAAGCAAGTTCCTCGTGAGAAACTTTATGTTTGTCGGCTACAGGACGGACCGTTGCACCGGTTAAAACCGTACTAATAGTGCCGCCCTGGTGAAAAATCAGTCCCATCATCCATGTAAAGAATTTTGCAGACTTCGGTCCCCGCACCATCTTTTTGCTGGCCCAAGTTGCAAAAACCTCGGCACCTCCGGTTCGGGTCCAGATGCCAATTAATCCACCCAATGCCCAGAGGTAAACGAGTAAAATCAATGCAAAACTTTCGGTGCCGATCGATGGAATCAAAAAGCTTTGTACGATATTAACCTCGCCCGCAATTACTCCACCTAAACAAACTCCAATGAAAAGGGCGCTGACAACCTCTCGAGTCCAAAATGCGAGAACAATGGCAACAAGTGGAGGCATGATTGACCAAAAACCATAGTGTTCGTCTTGCTCAGGAAATGCATCGGTAAAACTGAGATAGAAACCAGCAATAATCAGCGCAATAAAAAAACCGGTGATTATGCGTCTCCGGTTTTTCGGATCCCCGAAACGACTTTTAACGTAGTTTTCAGTCTGCGTCATAAAATATTAGCAATAATTAATAAAGCTGTGAAATATAAAGCTAAATAGTAAACCTTTCTGAACTGTCCAAAATCAGTTAACAAGCCTGTTCAAAGTCTATTTACAATTTCATGCAGATAGGCTGTTCCCAGCCACGCTAGAAGAGAAGGGATTGGATGGACATTGTCAATAGTTAAGAAATGATTTTAGAAATATGAACACATTACCTATTTGTCTCTTTAATATGTACAAAATTTTAAAATGAACTGGGTTCGATTTTTTCGAGCCCAGTTTTCAGTAGATCATCGTAAAGATATACTATTTAATTTAATGATGGTGGGAATAATCAGCTTTTTCGTCCCCAAGTTCGGACCCATCTACCACCGCGAAATGAGCCATCATGCCAGCAGCATGATGTTCCAGAATATGACAGTGATACATCCATCGGCCGGGTCGGTTATCTGGCACCCATGCAATCTTAATTTTTGATCTTGGAGGTAAATTGAGGGTGTCTTTCCATGCTCTGTACTCGGGCGATTTTCCATTCTCTTCAATTACCTGGAAGAAGAAGCCGTGGAGATGGAAAGGGTGATCCATCAGGCTGGTATTTGCCAATTCCCAAATTTGTAAATCTCCGACTTTTATGGATTCATCATGTGTATGAAGTTCATTGTTAACAAGAAAATCTATGCCATGCTTAAGGCTGGGTTCCACTGAAAATTTTACTTTTTTGGTTGTTTCAGCATCACTGAGAGCTAGTGGTTCAATAACTCTTAGATTTATCGGTATTACTGCCTCCGAAGGACGTTTTTCTACAACACGAACTTTCGCAAATTCTTCATGTTTAGGTTTTTTTGAAGTCATTCTATTGTATGGCAGGGATTCAATAGAGAAATCATCACCTTCAGCAAATGGGCCCACCAAAATGTCGTATCGCTCGCCGGGTGTTATTAACTGTTTATTGGTAGTGACCGGAGATTCTAACAATCCACCATCAGACCCAATAATTTGAAACGGTTTGTCACCAAGGTGCAGCAAAAAATATCTGGCACTTGAGGAATTGACAAATCGCCAACGCTCTATCTGTCCGGCATGCATGGTGATTTCAGGCTTTTCTTTGCCATTAATCAAAAGCGTGTCACCTTCTCGTCCGTCATGCCGTTCCATAAATCGTGGAATAAACCACCCCGGCTGTTGAAACTTGTGATCAGGTGTTAATTTCATGTCGTCGATTAGAAATATCTTTTCACCATCCACTTTAGGATCATTTTCATCTTCAATGATGATGCCTCCATATAAACCTCTTTCAAGTTGTTCAGTCTCATTATAGTGTGAGTGATACCAGAAAGTCCCGGAATCTGGCAGTACAAAACGGTATTGGAAAATTTCTCCAGGCTGAACCGGTTTTTGTACATCTTCGGTACCGTCCATGGTAGATGGTATTCTCAATCCATGCCAGTGTATGATTGTTGGTTCATCCAAAGTATTTTTAAAATTGATAACAAGGGTATCGCCTTTACGAGCTTTAAGTACAGGTCCGGGAAGTTGTTTATTGTATCCCCATGCCTCAATATTTTTTCCGGGGGCGAGCTCCCAGAGAAATTTCCCAGCTTCTAAGTTGTAACTAATTGTTTGTGTTTTCATTTTTGTATCCAAGGTTTAGAGTGATTTTTAATGAAGGCTATCTTTGAAATCTCTGGTGCCCTGTTTTGATTTTAGCAGCAATTACATCCACATGCGCAATCTGCTTCGCAATTACAGGTAATACAGTCGCACTTTGTGCTTAGGCATGCGTTGGCTTTTTTATTTATTTCAATTGAGTTTCTCATTACATCCTCATTGTTGGTTAATGGTTGATACAAATGTATTGGAGTTCAGTGGAATCCCTGTTATAAAACCTTTGGAAGGTTTTATAATATCTTGGGTTTTATATCAGGTCCAGAGCTTTCATTTTTGAATTTCCAATTTTTTTAAAGTGGGAAGGAGTCAGGCCTGTGATTTTCTTAAATTGAGCAGAGAGGTGAGCCAGACTGCTGTAATCCAGAGCAAAAGCAATTTCAGAAAGGCTTAGCTGGTCATAAACTATCATCTCTTTTACTTTTTCTACCCGTTGCTCTATAAAATAGTTCTCAATAGTACGCCCCTCAATTGAAGAAAAAAGGCTACTGAGATAAGTATATTCAATAGCAAGTTTTTTGGATAGAAATTTAGAAAGCGTCAAATTCTGATCATTTTCCGTGATCTCATTTCGAGCTTTCTGAATGATCAGCCGTTTAGAACTTTCAATTAATTTTGTGAGTCGGTTATCAATAATTTCGAGCCCAATAGATGTCAGTTGTCTTGCCAAGTTGCTCCTTGTGGCTTCATCCAAACGATAACATAGATGAATTTCGCCAATTTTAATCTCGTTGTAGGGTATATCAAGGTGATTTAATATCTGTTCAACAAATAAAACACACCGACTGCACACCATGTTTTTTAAGTGCAAAGTCTCCATCTTCACTTGATATAATTGTAAAATTCTAGTGATCCTTTTTTTAGGATAGAAGAGTATAACTGTAAATGTATGCAAGTGGCTACAAATTGGGAACAGTCATTAAAAATATAGTTGTAAGGTATTCATCGCGAAATGATTATTTTGAGAGATCTGTTAACTCACTTGATACATCGGATAGATTAACGTAAAAAGTTTTATGAGCGATTTACGACGGGAACTGGGATTTTGGGACGCTTTAACAATTGGCGCAGGTACTATGATTGGTGCTGGAATTTTTTTGCTGGCCGGAATTGCGCTCGAAATGTCGGGTCCGGCTGCAATTTTTGCATACCTTTTATCTGGAAATGTCTGTATGATTACAGCTTCAAGTGCGGCTGAACTAGCAACCGGAATGCCAACCTCCGGGGGCGATTATTTCTTTGTATCGCGCTCGCTAGGTCCTGCTTTTGGGGCCATATCCGGTGTGGGAATCTGGTTGAGTTTGACGTTCGCTATTGCATTCTACCTTTACGGATTAGGTGAATATTTATCCCAATTTCTACCGCTAACCGCCTTTTGGGGCGCTGCACTTGGTGGGGTATTATTGGTGATTTTGAATATCGTGGGAGCAAAAGAGTCGGGCCGCACACAGGTTGTTGTTGTATTGACACTTTTTGCCATATTAGGCGCTTTCAGTGTGTTAGGGGTTTTTCAGATCAATCCGGATAATTTTACCCCTTTCATGCCATTCGGGATTGATTCTATCTCAGCCACCACGGCACTGGTTTTCGTTTCCTTTTTAGGATTTGTGAAGATAGCCGCCGTGGCCGAGGAAATTAAAGAGCCCTCAAAAAATTTACCCAGAGCTTTGATTGGCTCTGTTGCTATTGTAACGGTTTTATATATGGTGATCCTGGTAATAATTGCCGGTATGTTTACGCAAGAAACAATTATTGATGTTCGTGATCCGCTGACCACCGCCGCCCGAACCATTCTGGGAAGTCCCGGTGCAATTGCTATTATTTTTGCGGGACTTTTGGCTACGCTCTCATCAGCAAATGCAAGTATTTTAGCTTCTTCGAGGATTAATCTCGCCATGGCGCGCGACCGTATGGTGCCAAACTGGCTGAGTGCCATTCACGAAAAATTATTAACACCCTATCGGGCCATTCTTTTGACCGGCGTTTTGGCCCTCGCCTTTCTTTTTCTTGAGAGTCTTGAAGATCTCGCAAAAATTGCGAGTGTGCTGCAATTGTACAGTTATGCGGCGCTCAACATCGGTTGCATTATTTTGAGAGCGGCTAATCCCGATTGGTACAAACCCACATACCGAACCCCGGGAACTCCTTGGTTGCAGATTTTTGCGGCTTTGGGATGTTTGACGATCATCATCTATTCAGGCACATTTGCACAAATTGCAGTTGTGGTTCTGATTATTGCCAGCCTTGGATGGTACGTTGTTTGGGGGAGATCACGAGTTGATTTTGATCACGCTCTCCCACAATTCAAAGAGAAATGGGAGGAACACGGAATGGGCGTGTTCTGGCTGCCAACCGAGAAACATGCAGATGAATCAGAAGAGTGGGTACCGTCGGTTCGAAATCTCGATTCTACTTCACCGAGAAATGTTGTAGCTGCATTAGCAAATCCCGAGACGGAAGGAGATCTTTTAAAACTGGGACAGTTGATAGCTACAGGTACTGAAGAGGGGGGAACGGTTACAGGGCTTGGGATGGTCCGGGTACCTATTCAAACGCCAATTGCTACTATTCGAAGAAAATTGAGCGAGAAAGAAACTGTACGAGAAAGTATAGAGGAAATTGCCAAAGAATCCCGCGGCGAGGATGATGCAGATCGAACTGAGAATGCAAAAATGCTTGCCAGAACGTCATTTGAGTCAGTTTCTGAAGCTGCCCATGATGTTTTCCAGGGTTTGATTTCTGAAACGGAAGAGAGAAATGCCGATATGCTTCTGATGGGCTGGCAGGGTGGATTTAGTGTTGGTAGAATATATAATACACCGGTCCAGCGCGTGATGAAAAATGTGCGGTCTGATCTGGCTGTCTTAAAAGACCGGGGGCTTAAAGACATCAAGTCGATAGTACTGCCGTGGGGTGGTGGACTCCATGCCTGGCTGGGGCTTGAAGTCG
>CAYRDO010000095.1:0-5494 GCA_964422985.1 uncultured Rhodohalobacter sp.
CTGTGGTGAGCAGTGTTAAAATATCTGAGACGGATGCACCCAAAACTTTGCGGATCCCTATCTCCCGGATTCGGGTTTCGGTTGCAAGAAGTGCGAGTCCAAATAATCCCATACAGGCAATAAAAATGGTCACCCCTCCACCGATTCCAAATAAGCGACCAGCCCGAATCTCAGCCTGATAACTTTGTTCGATCTGTTCATCCAAAAAGCGGTACTCCATAGCCGTTTCAGGATCAAATTGTTCGTGAACTCCTTTGATCTCCTCGATAGTGCGTTGCAAATCGCCACCAGCCATTTTGATAGAGAAGAAGTCAATCACACGAATAGGATTTGCCCAGTAACCTACAACCAATGGAGCAATCTCTTGATGCATCGACTGATAGTTGAAATCTTCGAGTACACCAGAAATTTTAACCGGATCGTCAACGCCCGTAACATCCAGGAAAGAACCAACCGGATTTGCAAGATTCAGCGCTTCGGCTGCCGTTTCATTAATCAGAACCGAAAGCGAATCAACGCCTCTGTTACCGGTAAAATTGGAACCGGCTATGAGTTGCAGATCATAAAGATCAAGCATA
Source organism: uncultured Rhodohalobacter sp. (assembly GCA_964422985.1). Classification (GTDB taxonomy): domain Bacteria; phylum Bacteroidota; class Rhodothermia; order Balneolales; family Balneolaceae; genus Rhodohalobacter. Next base: position 579 of record CAYRDO010000095.1, read on the forward strand.
TCCTCATCAAAGCTCATAAAGTAGGTTTGAAGAGTGTCTTCTGAACCACTTTCAAGTGATCGCAAGTAGATCTGCTCGATACCATATCCACCCGGAACACGTGAGGAAGTTGCGGCAGATACCACACCAGGAATTGTCTCCAACTCCTGTTTCATCGCTTCAAAGCGAGATCTCACGTTCCCATGATTGATATCTACAACCAGCGTTTGTTCACGGTCAAAACCAAGATCGGCAGATTGGATATAATTCATCTGTTTGTAGATCACAATCGTCCCGATAATCAAAACAATCGACAGGGCAAACTGAGTAACCACCAACACTTTTCGGAGAGCCAGATTTCTGCCCTTGAGATCCGTTTTGGATTTCAGAACCCGAATCGGTTTGATCAGAGCCAGGTAAAATGCCGGATAACTTCCGGACAGGATTCCAAGAGTCAGCCCAATGCCGAATAAAACTCCAAGAATGGTCAGCGCTGTTTCCCCATTTAGCATAAACTCTTTGCCAGTCAAGTCATTGAAAAACGGCAGGCTCAATTCAATGAAAAAGTAAGAGATCACGCAGGCAAGAAGTGCAATCACCACAGACTCCGACAAAAACTGTATAACAAGCTGCTGCCTTTCCGCCCCTGCAGCTTTTCTGATGCCGATCTCTTGTCCACGCCGAGCCGACAAAGCTGTTGCCAAATTCATATAATTGATCCCGGCGATGAGCAAAAGGAAAATCCCAATTGCTGAAAAAATGGTAATGTAAAAGATGTTGCCGGTGGATTGCTCAATCCCAAATTCAATATCCGAAGAACCAAAATAGATGTCGTTTAGCGGCTGCAGATAAAAATTTCTTGCATCGGGATTCGCTTCTTGTTGATTCGCAATAAATGAATCCAGCTTTGTCTTAAACTGATTTAAATCTGTGGATGGCTCCAGCAGCAAATATGTGTAGGCACCGTACACACTCCAATCATTGAGGTACTCATCCCAATCGAGCCCTGTATTCTGGCGTGAAATCGCATAATCAAACTGTATGTGTGAATTTCCCGGTACATTTTCTGCTACGGCTGTGACCGTTAACGGTGTGATGTTATTGAAAGGGAGGTCCTGCCCAATCGGATTTTCATCACCAAATAGACGTTCCGCTGTTCGTTCTGAAATGACAACCGAATTCGGAACTGCCAGCGGATTTTCGGTATCTCCCCTCAGGATTTCGAAATCAAACATCCGGAAAAATCCCGGGTCAGCAACCACATAGTTGCGCTCGTGAATCCGCTCTCCTTTCCATAGCATATCAATATGTCCGGCCGGCATATAGAGTCGAACCATCTCCTCGATTTCCGGATAGGATTCTTGAAGCGTTGTCCCCAAGACCGGCGCGGTCTGACCAAACTGCCGCGACCCATCTGCCGAATTTTCTACAATTCGATAAATCCGGTCTGATTTTTCATGAAATGAATCGTAGCTCAGTTCATCATTCACATACAGATAGAGCAACGTAGCTCCGGTGATTCCAATTGCCAGCCCCAACACGCTAATGGTGCTGTAAATTTTATTTCGCCGGATATTTCGAATCGCAATTTTAATGTAGTTTTTTAGCATGGTTTTTAAACTTTCAGCAATCAGCTGTCAGCTTTCAGTCCCGCATTTCTGACGGCTGATAGCTGAGAGCTGATTGCTCATTATTATTCACTCCTTAAACTGTTTACGGGATTTACGATTGCTGCTCTGATTGAATTAAAGCTGATCGTTAATACAGCAATCAATAGTAATATGATTCCGGCTAGTATGAACGGACCGGCGGTTATATCTACTTTATATGCGAAATCCTGTAACCACGTACTTGACACATACCATGCAGCGGGCACAGCAAGTATGCTTCCCAACAAGACCAGCTTCACAAAGTCTCTATTGAAGAGAGCTACAATACTCAGAACTGTAGCTCCTAAAACTTTGCGAATGCCCACTTCTTTTACTCGCTGTTCCGCAACTGAAGCGCTCAATCCAAATAATCCGAGAGACGCTACAAAAATAGCCAGTAGTGCAAACCAAGTTATGGTATCGGCTAATCTCATATCCGCACGATGCATCTGTTCAAAGCTTTCATCCAAGAAAAAGTAATCGAACGGGTATCCCGGAAACATTTCGGTCCATATCTCACGTGTGTGTTCTATGGAACTTGAGATATTGGCTGGATTCAACCGAATGGAAAGATATTTATGATATTCATTCGGCGTAATCAGGTAGACAGAAGCATAGACATTTTCACGAAATGAGTAGATGTGGATATCATTTACCACACCGGTAATCCGTCCGCCAACTTCAAAATGTTCCACATTTCTGCCAAGGATATCTGCATTTTGTTCAAGCCCCAACTCTCTGACAGCCTCCTCACTGAAGAGAAAATCACCTCCATCTTCACCTAAAACATCTCGTTGTACATCCTGGCCCGCAAGAATTTTCAAGTCGTACGTTTTTACAAATTCTTTGTCGATGTAATAATTGGCAAAGCTGGGTGACTGATCGATTCCGTCAATTTTAAAACCATTATGGCTGCTTCCCATGGTGGGAACAAGTGAAGAAGTGGTAGTATTCACAATACCCGAATGCTGCAGCAATTGGTTTCTGAATGATTGATACTGGCTGCGGGCTTCATCATTTAAATTCAACACCATAATCTGGTCATCCGCATAGCCAAGATCTTTTTCCTGTATGTAATTAAGCTGGCTGTACACGATTCCGGTCGCTGCAATGAGCGCCATCGATATCGCAAACTGGAATACCACCAATCCCTTGCGGAGAATCGAGCCGGAGCCACTATTTTTAAAACTTCCCTTAAGCGTTTCTACGGGTTTAAATCGTGATAACACAAACGCGGGGTAAATGCCCGCCAAAAGTCCCGTGTTTACAACTAAAAACAGGAAGGTGAGGAAAGATCTCATGCCAAGAGAACCCAATACACTTATTTCTTTTCCGGTGATGTTATTAAACACAGGTGTAAAGAGATCTACCAACAAAAGAGCTATAGCTCCTGCAATGAGGCTTAACAATACAGATTCTGTTAAGAATTGACGGATAAGCTGACTTCTTGCCGCACCGGCCGTCTTTCGCATACCCACTTCTTTTGCCCTGTTTACCGAACGTGCAGTCATCAGGTTCATAAAATTGATACTGGCTATAACAAGAACGAATACCGCAATAATCCCAAAAATCTGCACATAGCGGATGTTACCATTGGCTTCTATCTCTGACCGAAGTTGTGAGTGGAGGTGGATATCCAGCATCGGTTGCAACTGAAGGGTATACCACGGTTCGTCGGTCCAATTACGGTGCAGAAAATCCAGCAGTTTTGCTTCGAGCGCTTCTTCGGATGTACCTTCCCGTAATAACAAATAGGTATAAACTTGCTCAATACCTGCAAACTGCTCAAGGTCATCTCCCGTGCTGTAGAGAGATGCCAGGAAATCGAAATGGATATGTGAATTCGACGGAATATTCTCCAGAACTCCGGTGACCTCAAACTGCATCAATCCTCCATCCCCAAATGGATCTGCCTCAAGAGTTTTTCCTATAGGATTTTCATCACCGAAGTATTTTTGAGCCGTCTCTTCTGTAATGACCACAGTGTTCGGACGATTTAAAACCGTTTCCGGATCTCCCTGTAAAAGTGAAAAGCTGAACAGATCAAAAAATGTTGAATCGGCAAAGAAAAATTGCTCTTCGTAAAAACTGATCTCTTCATGTCGAACAAGACTTTTCGTCCCGATCTGCCCTGATTTTCGCAACCGAGCAAATTCTGCGACTTCAGGAAAATCATTCTTCAATGCCGGGCCAACTGCGAAGTTTCCATTGGCGTTTGTGGGCATGCCATCATCACTTGTGCTGAATATAACTCTGTAAACCTGGTCCGCATTTTCGTGGAACCGATCGTAGCTTAACTCATCGCGAACAAACACATAGATAAGAAGACAACACGCCAAACCAATCGCAAAACCGCCTACGTTGATCGCTGCAAAACCCTTGTTTCTGATAAGGGTCCTAACGGCAATTTTAATATAATTTTTGAGCATTGATTTCTCCTTTTAGTCGAAATTGAATCAGCATAAGGCAGACATACAATTTGCCTCTTTATCATCCTGAACCTGTCTGCCGGACAGGCATGCTCAATTCAGAATCGTATCAGGGGATTCTGAATCAAGTTCAGAATGACCGTTTCACGTTTGACATCTCACATTCCACGGTTTTTATTCACTCCTTAAACTGTTTACGGGATTTACGATTGCTGCGCGTACAGATTGGTAACTGATGGTCAGCCAGGCGATTAAAATTGCTGAAGCGCCGGCTATCACAAATGACCAGATCGGCATATCAACCTGGTAAGCAAAGTTGTCCAGCCATTGGTCCATCGAGTACCAGGCCACCGGCGTTGCAATGGCGATGGCCAAAATCACAAGCAGTGTAAATCTTGTTGAGAGAAGCCAGACAATCTGTGATACCGTGGCTCCCAACACTTTGCGAATTCCAATCTCTTTGATTCTCTGTTGAGCGGTAAAAGAGGCGAGTCCAAATAATCCAAGCGCCGCGATAATGATCGCAATCAGAGAAAAGAAGCCGAACAGTGTGCCCAACCTTTCTTCTGAGTTGTATTGCTCATCAAAATTATCCTGGACAAAAAAGTAGGTAAATGGATAATCAGGCCTTAACGTTGCCCACTGTTCTTCAAGAAAGCTTAGTACCTCTTCGCGGGAATTATCGCGGATTTTAACAGCAACACTGTTAATACGGTCTTGGGGAATTAAAAATACAATCGGGGCGATGGATTGATGAAGTGACTCAAAGTTGAAATCATTTACCACTCCAATCACACGACCTCTTCGTCCCCCATACAAAAATTGTTTCTCAATCGCCTCTTCAGGGGATTCCCATCCG
>CAYRDO010000095.1:5504-15296 GCA_964422985.1 uncultured Rhodohalobacter sp.
ATATCAAAATTTCGACCTGCAACTAAATCAATATCAAAGGTTTCAAGGAATGTATGGCTGACGTGAATATCAGCGATTCGAAAATCGATATCCTGTAGCGTTCCATTCACTTCGGCTTGCGTACCCTGAGAATCCAGCAATCGGCCGGATGGCACTCGACTCGCAACGGATACATTCAGAATTCCGGGATGACCCAACAGCCGCTCCCGAATATTCTCATAATTTGAAGTAATCTGTCCACTTACAGGTAATACGGCGATATTCTCTTTATCAAACCCGAGATCTTTTGTCCGCATAAAATCAAGCTGGGTGTAAACCACAATCATGCAGGAAATCAGCGCAATTGAAATCGCAAATTGAGTAACAACCAAAACGGATCGAAAACGCTCGTGAACTTTTCCGGCTTTGAACGATCCCTTCAGAACAGATGCCGGTTGAAATCCTGAAAGGAAAAATGCAGGATAACTCCCGGCCACTAATCCCACGAAAAGTACAAGAGCCAACAGCCAAAAGAGTTGGGTAAAATTCTGAAGAAGATTCAGTTCCAGGTTAGAGTTAATAAAATTGTTCACAACCGGTAGCATCAGTTCTACAAGCAGAATAGCAAGAATCAGGGATAGAACCGCCATCACAACAGACTCGCCGATGAATTGCCGAATTAAAGATCCACGATTGGCGCCGACAACCTTTCGAAGTCCCACTTCCACCGCTCGTTTTACAGAACGAGCTGTACTCAAGTTCATAAAATTGATACAAGCAATAATCAGGATAAAAAGTGCTATCGCTGCATAGATATACACATATTCGATGCGGCTGTTGGCTTCAATTTCTGAATCTAGGTTGGAATGGAGGTGGATATCAGTTAGCGGCTGCAAAAAAAGCATTGTACCGTCGGAAGGTTTGACTTCCTCGTTATCGCTTCCAAGCGCGTGATCTTCGCTGGTTAAATGGCGATCAATAAACGCCGGAATCTGTTCCTGCAATTGCTGATAATCATACCCTTCCGGCAACAACAGGTATGTTGCAAAATTGTTACTGCCATAATTTTGCATAAAAGCCTCTTGACCGCCGTAAAATTGAACCACCGGTTCCATCGCCGCCAGGAAATCGAACTGGAAATGAGAATTCTCAGGCACATCTTCTACGATTCCCCGAACCTGGAACTGCAGATTGACCCCATCGATTTCACCTTCAATTGATTTCCCCATCGCTTCTTCATCGCCAAAATATTTTTCAGCCATCGATTCAGTCAACACAATGCCATCCGGATAGGTCAGGGCCGTGGCCGGGTCGCCCTCAATCATCTCCCAGGAAAACATTTCGAAAACTTCCGGATCAGCAAAGAAAAAGCGGTCTTCTACAAATGCATTCTCTTCATATCGAAGGAGCGGATTAATCTCGAAAAACCGAACAGCTTCCTGAATTGTCCCCTCAAAATCCTGTTCCAAAAGCGGTCCAAACGGAGGAGCAGCATGGCCGAGATGAAGGCTGACTTCTCCATCCTGATTAAACCAGGCACGAGACGCCCGAACAATTCGATCAGAGTTTTCATGATACTCATCATAGCTCAACTCATGCTGAACATAGAGCAAAATGAGAATGGTAATTCCCATTCCCAGGGCCAGTCCAAAGATATTGATAAACGAATACCCCGGATTTTTCCGGAGATTTCGGAATGCAATTTTAATGTAGTTTTTAATCATAGCTATCAGCTCATTTATTATTCACTTCTTAAACTATTTACGGGATTCATCAAGGCCGCTTTAATGGATTGCCAGCTTACTGTAAGTAATGCAATCAGAAGAGCCGATCCACCGGCTATTGCAAAAATTCCGGCACCAATTTCAATTCTATACGCAAAATCGGCCAGCCATTGGTTCATTCCGTACCATGCAATCGGTATTGCAATTATGAAACCGATCAACACAAGTTTTACAAAATCTTTTGAGAGCAGTGAAACAATATCTCTGACCGTAGCTCCCAGCACTTTTCGTACACCAATCTCTTTCGTCCGTTGCTGTGCGGCATATGCGGCCAAACCAAAAAGTCCCAAACAGGCTACAAAAATGGCAAGTGCCGTAAATATTCCGAAGAGTGCACCGAACTTCTCTACAGCTCTGTATTGTGCATCAAACGATTGATCAAGAAAACTGAAAAGAAATGGACGATGAGGCACGACTTCTGCCCACGTGGACTCCACATCAGCTATGGTAGCTGAGACATTATCGGTAGTAACCTGAAGGACCACATAATTCAACCAGGGTGAAACACGGAATGTAAGTGGACGAATTTCGTTCTGAAGCGATTCATGATTGAAATTTTGTACGACACCAATCACTTCACCTTCTCTTCCCCATTGCTGGAATCTTTTTCCGATTACTTGTGAAGGATCGCTGTAACCGAGCTGTTCTACAAGAGCATCATTTAAGATTAATGCTTCCTCGGTATCCGTGGAATATTCTTTACTGAAGAGGCGACCTGCGGCAACCTCTACTTCAATTTGGTTCAGAAATTCGGTGTCCACTTCATATAAACCGGGAGTAATTTGCTGCATGGATCCGTTCGGAGTTTCTACCTGGCTGGTGGCATGTGGAAAATATCCGCCCGGTATGCTTCGAGTTGCGGATGCATTCTGAACTCCCGGTACTCGCTCTAATTCCTGTTTTACATTCTCAATATTGTCTAAGACAAATCCATCGCCGCCAAAATCGAGAATGAGTTGTTGCTGATCCTCAAAACCAAGCGGTTGATCCTGCAGATACTGCAACTGATTTCGAACCACAAGTGTACCGATAATCAGAACAATCGCGGCTGTAAACTGAAAAACAACCAACCCTTTTCGAAGAGATGTGCCAGAACCTGCGGTTGAAAAGTTCCCCTTCAATACCTGAACAGGCCGGAAAGCAGACAACACAAATGCCGGATAAAAGCCAGCTAAAAGTCCAACGATGATGGTTCCGGTAATTAATACCGCCAATACCGGAAGCCCCATAAAGATCGTCCCCGGAATCTCTTTGCCGGAAAGCTCTTGGAAAAAGGGAAGCACCATTTGAGAAATTGCCAGGGCAAGAACTGTAGCTGTGCCGGCTAATAAAATCGCTTCAGAAATAAATTGTCCGATCAGCCCCGCTCGTTTGGCTCCTATTGTTTTCCGAATACCTACTTCTTTAGCGCGGCTCGTTGAATATGCCGTTGCCAGATTCATAAAGTTGACGCACGCAATCAGAAGAATAAAAAAGCTGATAAAACTGAAAATATAAAGGCTCGCTTCATTTCCTTTTGGTCCCGGTTGAAATCCTTTTACGGGACTTAAGTAGGCCTCTGTGACGGGTTCTAATTTAAGATTGTACGTTTGTGGAGGGTCCTGTAAATCATCACCAATATATTTTTGAACAAATGACGGGAGTTTTTCTTCGAATGCTTCCACAGAGGTGCTCTCCTTCAGTAACACATAGGTGAAAAAATCGACGTATCCCCAGCTATCAAACTTGTAATCCTGATCGTAGGAACGAACCTCATTCTCAAACGTGCTCATCGACAAAAGCATGTTAAAATCGAGATGAGTATTTGATGGAATATCAGCCATCACACCGGTGACAGTCAGAGGGCGCTCTTCTGAGCCAAGAGTAAGTGATTTCCCAAGTGGATTTTCATCACCAAAGTACCTTTTTGCTGCTTGTTCAGTGAGCACTATTGTGTTTGGTTGAGCCAATGCAGTCTTGGCATCACCTTGTAAAAGGGGAAAACTAAAGAGATCAAAAAACGACGGGTCTGCATAAAAATATCTCTCTTCTTGAAAAGCTTCATCTCCCCGACTTATAAGAATCTGGTGTCTTCCTGATAAACGAACGGCTTCCTCCACCTCTGGGAAATCTGCTTCCATAATAGGGGCAATTGCCGCAGAACCCCATGCCATATATTCCTCAGGTGGCGCCGGCGGGAGGTTTTCTCCAATTCTACTCTCATAAGTCAATCGATAAAGTCGGTCCGATTTCTCATGAAACTCATCGTAACTCCACTCATGCTTCACATACAAACCAATAAGAAGACAGCAGGCGATTCCAATAGCAAGCCCCCCGATATTTATGAGTGAATACCCGGGATTTTTCCGGAGATTTCGGAATGCAATTTTAATATAGTTTTTAATCATACTTTATAGGCTTTCAGCTGTCAGTTTTCAGCTATCAGCTACTGAAAGCTGATAGCTCGTTAATCATTCACTTCTTAAACTATTTACGGGATTCATCAAGGCCGCTTTGATTGATTGCCAACTTACTGTTAGTAAAGCGATTGAGAGAATACCGATACCCGCCCACAGAAAGACTTCAACACCCATTTCTGTTCGGTACGCGAATTCCTGAAGCCATCGGTTCATTCCGAAATATGCTATGGGAACCGCCAGTATGAAGCTCAACAAAATCAGTTTTAAAAATTCACCTGATACAAGCCCCAGGATATCCGGCACATTGGCTCCCAGAACCTTACGGATTCCAATCTCTTCGGTTCGACGCTCCACGCTGTAGGCAGACAATCCTAAAAGGCCCAAGCAAGCAATAATGATGGCGAGCACTGAGAAAGCAGTCATCAGATCCTGCATATTGGTTTCTGCCCGATACATCTGCTCAAACCGATTATCCAGAAACGAGTAGCTGAAGGGTTGGCCGGCAGCAAATTCATTCCAATTATCTTTGAGTAACCCAATGGCCTGAGAGACATCCTCGGATGCAATTTTGAACGCCATGCTTCCATAACTGGCACCGTAAAAAAGTCCCAGTGGGGTGATATTTTCCCGAAGTGATTCGTAATGAAAATTCTTAACCACGCCGACAATTTCATACTCGGTAAGCTCTTCCATGTTTATAGAACCATCAGGTGTAACGGCATAAATTGTAATAATCTCACCTACCGGATTTTCAAAGCCAAAGCGATCTACTGCGGCTTCGTTTAATATGACGGATGCTTTCGGGGTGTCTCTGTCTTTCGCGAAATTTCTGCCCTCTACAAGCTCCATTCCCATGGTTGGGATGTAATTTTCATCTACTCCCCAATGCTGCATATTTACGAGGTTGTTTTCGGTAGGGCTTTCTCCTTTCGGCCAGAAGGATCGATCGTCTTTTCCATAGCCTTCAACCGGATAGAAACTTGAAATGGTTGCGGACTCAAAAACCGGGTAATCCAACATTTGATCTCTGAAAGTTTGAATGGCTTGCCGAGTATCACCCAATGCATAGGCATCATTCAGAATGACGACTTGATCTTTCTGAAATCCAAGCTCTCGATTTTGAATGTAATCCAGTTGCTTGTTGATCACCAGGAGCCCCACAATAATGAAGATGGAGATGGTAAACTGAAATACGACCAACCCTTTTCTGAGTGTTCCATGACCAGCCCTTTCATGAAAATGTCCTTTTAGTACCTGCACCGGCTTGAGCGATGACAACATCAGAGCCGGGTAACTGCCGGCAAAAAGGCCTGTGACTAAAACAATCAGAGCGATAAAACCGATTAATTGCGGACTCGAAACATAACTGTCGGCAATATCAACCCCTGCAAGGTTACTGAAGAACGGCAAACTCAGTTCTACGAGCAAAAGTGCAATCAGCAAAGCGATAATGGTAAACAGAATCGATTCTGAAAAGAACTGGCCTGTCAATTGACCTCGCCCGGAACCGAGTGTTTTTCTAACGCCAACTTCTTTAGCTCGTTTTACAGATCGGGCCGTTGCCAGGTTCATAAAATTGATACATGCGAGGATTAGAACAAATATGGCAAGTCCCGAAAAAATATAGACATAGGTGATGCTTCCGTTTGGCTCGAACTCCCCTGTTAAATTGGAATGGAGATGAATATCAGTAAGAAGCTGGAGGTCGTATTCGATGCTATTCCCGGCGTCGCGAAATCCTTCAAGCCCCACTCCCATGAACTGCCTGATTTGAGGCTCAACATACGTTTTGATCACTGTTTCAAAATGCTGTTTAAATGCTTCCGGATCGGTTCCCTCTTCGAGCAGAATGTATGTTCGAAAATTATGGCTGACCCACACGCCGTTGTCGGCTTCATCAATTGTGGCCATGGAGCGTATAAAATCGAAGTAAAAATGAGAAGCAGCCGGCATGTCCTCATAAACGGCTGTTACTTCATACTCATTTGAATCATTGATCAGAAGTGATTCTCCAACAGCATTCGATCGATCAAAATATTTCTGCGCCATCGATTCTGAAATGGCAATAGTAAAAGGCTTGGTTAATGCCGTATTGGGATCGCCGTGAAGAACCGGAATAGAGAAGACGTCAAACAGGCTTCCATCAGCAAATACAATGTCCTCTTCTTTAAAGTTCTCCTCTCCCCTGCGAATCAGTTCACTTCCATAGGGCCTGAACCGAACCATTGCCTCCACTTCTGGGAAATCTTGTTTGAGGGTAGGTCCCATCGGTGCGGGTGCTGAGGCAAACTCCATGTAATTTCCTGAAAAATCGATCTTGGAAGCCACCCGATAGATACGATCTGAGTTTTCATAATGCTCATCGTAGGAAATTTCGTGGACAACATACAACAGGATTATGATACAACTGGCCAGCCCAACCGCTAACCCAAAAATATTGATAAAGGAGTATCCCTTATTTCTCCAAAGATTTCGGAATGTTATTTTGATATAGTTTTGGAGCATCGGCTTTGTTCGTAATCAGTTGATCATATTAGTAGTTTGTTGTGGATTTTTTTTACAACTGGCAACCAACAACTAACCACCTACTAGTTATTTATCAACTATCATACCAAACTGAAATAAACCTTCTAATTCCCTGGAAAGCTTGATTTAGCGGTACAAACTTGTACGAAATGAAACAACGGGTGTACGAATGCGGACAGTCCTCAGGGATCAGTGAACAGATCTCAGCAAACAAAATTCTGGGAATTAATAACTAATTACTGTAAAACTGAAACTATTCTGTTCGCAGGCTATCGACGGGATTTTTTCTCGCTGTTTTAAAGGACTGGTAACTAACGGTGAGCAAACAAATCAGAACACTTAGAATGCAAGTAGCTGTAAATACCCAGACAAGATTCCATCCTAAGGGAATGCGATAGGGAAAATTTTGAAGCCATTTACTTGCAAAAAGATAAGCAACGGGCCATGCAATCAAATTTGCCACCAGTATCAATTTGATATAATCTTTTGAAAGCAGAAGAAGAATACCACTCATTGTGGCACCAAGCGTTTTTCGAATACCGATCTCTTTGGTTCGTTTTGCAGCCGTGTAAGAGGCAAGACCGAACAGACCTAAACACGCCACCAGGATACAGAGAAGTGTAAATGCACCGGTAACCCTGCTTATGGTCATCTCAGATGCATATACTTTTGATAATTCATCGTCCTGGAAAGTAAACTCAAACGGATCTACCCAGTTGATATCATACCATATCTCCTCAAGATAATCGAGAGCTGCCTCTGTACTGCCGGGTGCTATTTTTATAGCGGCGTGATCCAATGTTCTGAGGATTGGGTTTGTCCCGTCCGAGAGGCGAATCACAAGAGGTTTTACCTGGTTTTTTATGGAGATAAAATTGAAATTTTCCACCACTCCCACCACACTCAGTGTATGGCGCTCATCATCTGCATCATCATAATAGAAAAGTTCGCCTAGCACTTCATCAGGATTTTCAGCACCTAAATGCTCGACCATCTCCCGGTTTATCAGAAGAGATTGCTCATTATCGGTTAAGAAATCTTTAGAGAAAGAACGTCCGGCAATTATATCCACTCCAAAAGTTTCTATAAAGTCGTGATTGACATGCAAAGTATGAGTTGATTGAGAACTACTTCCAGAAGAATTAGCCGGATAGATCTTCCAGTTTTCGCCGTCGTTATCCCCCAAAACATAACTGAGCCCGGTTACGGCCAAGATATTAGGATTTTGAAGTGCCCGGGTTTTGAACTCATCAAAATTCCATGCAATCAGGTTTTGGCTCATCGGTATGATGACAATCCGCTCTTTATCAAACCCGAGATTTTTTGTTTTCATATGCTGTAGTTGTAGGTAAACCAATACGGCACCAATAATTAAAATCACCGAAAGGCTAAACTGAAATACAACTAACACTTTGCGAAACAGTGCTCCTCTTGAACCGGCGGATGGATCGCCTTTCAAAACGCGTGTGGGTTGAAGCCCTGATAGAAAAATAGATGGGTAGATGCCTGCCAAAAACCCTACAACAATTATAATTCCACCGAGGGCGAGCAAAAAGAATGGATGACTAAACAGATCGAAGCTTAAATTTTTACCGATAAAATCATTAAAGAAAGGTAAGGAGAGATACACAATCAGGATGGAAAACAGCACGGCCGTAAAACTCATCAAAAAAGATTCTCCCATAAACTGTTTGAAAAGTTGCCCCCTGTCGGCCCCAAGTGCTTTTCTCATTCCAACTTCGCTGGCACGTTCACTCGATCTTGCTGTAGTCAAATTCATAAAGTTGACGCACGCAATGATCAGAATCAAAAGAGCAACTCCTGAAAACAGATAAACAGAAAAAATAGACCCGTTAGCTTCAATCTCATTATCCAAATCTGAATAGAGATGAATATCGGTGATTGGCTGGAGTTCGAGAGTGACGGTTTCACCCTGTGGACGATTTGGATGATAATATTTATCAGCAAATGCAGGGAGTTGATCTTCCAGTTCAGCGGGGGTTACACCCTCTTGAAGTTTGATGTAGGTCCAGTTTGGTGTCCACCACCAGTTATCTTGAAAATCCGGATTCTGTTCATAAAGAATATTCAGACTTGAAAAAGACGCAAGCATGTTGGGCGACATGTGCGATTCATCCGGCCAGTTTTTCATCACTCCGTTGATAGTCATATCCATCGTAGCAATGCCTTTATAGCGAAGCGTTTTTCCAATCGGATCTTCATCAGGATAGAGCTTCTGTGCAACCTCTTCTGAAATGACTATGGAGAGTGGAGCATCCAACACATTTTCAGGATTTCCCTGAACCAGCTCAACTTTAAACATGTCGAAGAAAGTGGAATCGACGAAGAAAAAATCCGGTGTTCTGAATGAAATTTCATCCGTTTGATTCAGAAAAGTATGGGCTTGATCTTCCGTATCAAACAGTCGAACCTGCTGCTCTACAAGTTGAGAATACTCTGATTTTAAGAATGGGCCGGTTTGAAATGGACTTCCAACCGTTGGGAGCTGATCGCTTGATTGGGCAGGAATCTGTTTAATACGATAGATACGGTCGCCATCCTCTAAAAACCTGTCATAGCTGAGCTCATTCAGCACATAGATACTTATTAGCATACAACAAGCAACGCCTATTGCTAACCCCGAAATATTTATAAATGTAAACCCCAATCGCTTCTTGAAATGGCGAAAGGCTATCTTTGCGTAGTTCTCGATCATGATGCCCCAAGGAAAGTCTAAACTATTAGTCTCCTAAATACGCAAATCTAACTGTGAATGACAAGTAAGTCTACATATTTATTTTACCTGATTTTACACTTTTTACGATAGGGCAAGATTGCTCTCATTCACTTTTCAAACTTTTTACCGGATTGACCAGCGCTGCACTTATCGCCTGGTAACTCACTGTTAGGCAGGCGATAATCAAGGTTATGATTCCTGCAATGATAAATGTGATCAAACTTAAATCTGTTCGGTATGCAAAGTTCTCAAGCCAGTTTTGCATCAACAGCCAGGCTACCGGCAGAGCTAACAGGAAAGCAAGGCCAACCAGTTTTGCAAAGTCTTTTGAAAGCAGCAGTACCACATTGGTGACAGATGCTCCCAA
>CAYRDO010000096.1:0-1703 GCA_964422985.1 uncultured Rhodohalobacter sp.
TGGTGAAGAATCAATGGTTAGATATTCCCGGTTCTGAACCGTTCGCCGATGATCGTTTGGTGGCCATTCTTCCGTATTCCGACTATCATCTTCTGATTTTTCGACATGCCGGTTTTGTGCGATATGATAAATCCGGTTTTACGAATGTCTCAACGGAGGCGGATGATTATTTCAGGGATCACTCTCTCTACAGAGCCATTGCCACAAATGAATCGGAGATTGCGCTTGGCTTTTTAAACGGCGGTATTGTACTTATGAGAAATGATGGTTCTGTACAGCATATCCTAACCGAAGAAAATCGGCTTCCAATTAACGTAATTTATGAGATTTATACAGACCGGGAAGGTACACTTTGGGCAACGTCTTCTGATGGTGTTATAAAAATCCTCACAAATAACCCTCTTACCACTTTACATGAACAAAATGGTTTGGATGGTAATGTAAAATTTATTGAGCCTATGGGAGATACGGTGTATATAGGTTCAACAAGCGGTTTATTTTTTTTTAAAGATGGAAATGAAATTCAGAAACACAATGCGTTTGATGAATTTGTATATGACGGGATACAGCTAAACGGTATTCTCTACATCTCTTTTCCTTCTGGTCTTTTTCGAGTATCGTACGATGAGTCTGAAAATATTCTTGAGGAAGGTAATTACAGAAGGCTGGAGATATCAGATAGTCATGACAACTCTTTTTTTGGAGCTTATCGTAATTCAGTCGACCAAATAACCATTCGCGGAGAGTCCGTGGAACGTTCTGAAGTGCTGTGGAGTGAGTCAGAGATTCGCCAATTTTATGTGGCTGATGATGGTATCTGGGCCTTAAATTATAATAACGAGGTACTTTTTTCTGGTTGGGAGGATACAAAAGTAAATTCCTACACGCCCAGTATTCAGAATGAAAATTCCGCGATTAGAAATATTTCTTTCATTGATGGAAAAATAAGCCTAGCTACGGATGCGGGTTTGTACGTTTACGATAGTACCTCAGACTCTTTTTTGCCCGATTCTTCCTTCAATTTATTGGCTACAACTTTTTTTGATACAAATACTTTAGACTCACAAGTTTTTCAATTTGAACAGTGTTCTGAGAATGAAGTTTGGTTCATAAGTGATGGTATTCTCAAAAGAACAATTCGCAAAAACAACGTCTGGGAAGTTACCGAACAGCCATACAGACTGATCGGCGAAGAGGCCGCTATACAAGAAATTCATTGCAATCCGGATGGCAGTATGTGGTTTGGCGGATCACAAGGAGTGTTTCATCTTACTGATCCGGACTGGCAGTATGAAAATGAATTCAATACAAATATTACAAAAGTCTCCATGCCGAACGATTCTCTGATTTACGGTGGATATGGAGAGCTGCCGGAAGAGCCGGTTTTTTCATTTGAGAACAACGAGATTCGATTTAACTATTCAGCAGCCAGCTACATCGATCCGGAGGCCAATACCTATCGGGTCCGTTTAGAAGGGTATGACGATGAGTGGGACGACTGGACGGAGGAGACTCAGAAAGATTACACGTTTATCCCGGAAGGAAGCTACACCTTCCAGGTTCAGGGACGAAATGTGTATGGAAAAGCCGGAAGCATCGATTCATTTTCGTTTACCATTTTGCCGCCTTGGTACCGAACCATCTGGGCATATCTCGGGTATCTTTTGATTGCCGGTGGTATAATTTATGGAGGGTATCGCATA
>CAYRDO010000096.1:1713-15132 GCA_964422985.1 uncultured Rhodohalobacter sp.
CAACTTTTTTGCAGATGCCATTAACTCGCGGAAACTGGGAGAGAAAGAGAACAATCGCTTCCTGTCACTAATTACAAAATCCTCCCGCGAGGCAAAAGAAAAAGTCAGTGATATTGTGTGGGTCATCCACTCCGAAAACGACGACTGGGAAAACCTGTTTTTGCGATGTAAACGTTTCGCAGCAGATATGCTGGATTCTAAAAATATCGAACATACCTTTTCGGTTAAAAATCAACGTTCCGGCGGACCTGCCATCACCGAGAGAAAAAATATCTGGCTGATTTTCCGGGAAATTATCACCAATATCGCCCGGCATTCAGGAGCCGATGAAGTGGATATCCGGTTTAGTTTTAATTCGGGAAAATTGCTCATCAAAATAGAAGATGACGGAGACGGATTTGATCCGGAGCAAATCAAAAGTAACGGGTATGGCGTTCAAAACATCAAAGAGAGAACCGAACAACTGAACGGAACATGTACGCTTCAAAGCCAGCCCGGAGAGGGTACGGAATGGTCGATTGAGTTACCCGTGGCTTGATTTACAAAATCTTATCGATAAGCTGTGTAATATCAAGCTGAATTAATTCAAAAACTGCATAACTATGTAGTGATCATGTAGTGGCTCAAATCTATTTTAATCGTGAAGCAAAAAAGATACATGCTTTCACAATTGAAACAGGATCAGACCGGGGCCATGAAACAGATTTTTCAGCGTACAAACCGATATCAATCACTGCGATTACTTTTGCCCGTTTTCCTGGGATTTGTGATTCTAACAGCATCAACCAATTTGCCTGATTTTGATGATGCCGTGTCTACATTTGAAACCGCAGATACAAATTCATCTTTGATGAACAAGGAATCTATTCAAACAAAATCTTCTGAGACTACTCCGGATTTTTCTTCGGAGAAAGCTTTGGGTTGGGGGGCAAAGTCGGATGTTCTTCCTTGAGAGACCAGTTATTCATCATGTAGAAAAACTACATAGTTATGTAGTGAGATTGGAGAGGATTAAGGGTATGATTGAAGCAGAGAATAGATCTAAACTCAACCTTAACAAATACATAATAGAGGTTGTGTACAGGCATGGAGGTGCCTGGTAATGCGAAGGTTGATTTAGATTCTCTCAATAGAGTCTCACGTTGGATTTTTCTGGGTATAACTTAGTTGCTAATCTCCCATTAAAATTAGAGGCACTCTATTAGTTAATCATATATGATAACGGAGAGACGAAAACGGCGGACCTGATTGAGCGCAGGTCCGCCGTTGGTATTTTAAGGAGATACGGTAACCTTTCTGAAAATCAATTCGTAGATTATACCTGTCAAAACCAGAATCTTATTTTTCCTTTTTATGAAGCAGTTATCTCTTCGTTCTGTTCTCACTTTTGTCACTCTTCTTTTGATTTCCGGCTCGGCCTATTCATTTCAAGACAGTCCGTATTTTACGAGTCACCCCACACTTACACCCGATGGCGAAACCATCATTTTTAGTTATGAAAGTGATCTGTGGAAAGTTCCGGTTGATGGAGGAACAGCGACTCGCATCACGGGTATGGACGGCGTGGAAACCCGGCCTTCTGTTTCGCCCGATGGAAACTGGATCGCTTTCTCATCCAATCAATATGGAAATCATGATGTGTATGTGATGCCGTTTGATGGCGGGGAAGTCACACAATTGACATGGCACCAGTCCACCGATGAAGTGGAAAACTGGTCGTGGGATTCGGAGACGATCTATTTTACATCCGACCGCGAAAATCGATTTAGCACATGGGAAATATCAAGAGAGGGAGGAACGCCGGCTCGGATTTTTAGTCACTATCACAATAACGACCATAATGCGGCTATTCATCCTGACGGCCGTTTGTTTTTCAATACATCGTGGGAAAGTAAATACCAGGATCACCGAAAACGATATCGTGGTGAATTTGCTCCACAAATCCGGGCTTACGATCGGGAAACCGATGAATATGAGGTTCTGACAGAATTTTCCGGGAAGGATATGTGGCCCACCATTGATGAAAACGGAACGGTTTATTTTGTGTCTGATGAATTGAACGGTGAGTATAATTTGTACCAGTTCAACCTTGGAGTGAAAGAGAATCTGACAGAGTTTTCATCGTCCATAAAATTCCCGAATGTCAGTGCCAATGGAGAGAAAGTGGTTTTCGAAAAAGATTACCAGGTGTGGGTGTATGATGTGAGAACGGGAGAATCTGCCAGCGTGCCGATTACAGTGTATGGAAACTCCACGTTGGCAAAAGAACAGGATTTCAACGTTCAGGGAAATATCACCTCGTTTGATGTCTCACCGGATAAAAAGAAACTGGCATTTGCATCAAGAGGAGAACTTTTTATTTCTGATGCGGAGGGAAAATTCGTCCGAAAACTACCAACAAGTATTGACGGTCGCGTTCAGGAAGTACTATGGATGAGCGACAACAAAACCATTCTTTTCAATCAGACTCAAGACGGGTATCAAAATTTGTACACGATTGCGGCCGATGGATCCGCCGGCGAAAATCAGATCACAGATGAGATGGAAAATAACCGGGCGATCTCATTGAACAGCGATCGGTCTGAAGCGGTATATCTAAGCGGACGGGGTGAAGTTGTGGTGATGGATTTGGACTCCTTCGAAAGTGAAACTCTTGTGGAAGATGAGATATGGGATATTTTCTCTTCCTCTCCATCATTCTCTCCGGATGATCAGTACATCCTATACACAGCTTTCAGAAATTTCGAGCAGAATATGTATGTGTATGATACCGAAGGCGATTCTACGATTACCATTACTGATACGTTCGTTTCCGAAACAAATCCGTATTGGTCGCCGAATGGAAAATATATCTACTTCCAAACCAATCGAACCGAGCCATCCTATCCATATGGGATGCAAGATCCCGACATCTATCGTGTAGCCTTGGATATCATCAAACCGGACTTTCGATCCGACAGGGTAGATGAGCTTTTTGAAGAAGAGGAGGAAACTGATGAATCGGATTCCGAGGATGAAGAATCAGAAGAGGAAACTGTTGAGGTGACCATCAAAGAGGAGGGATTGGCCGAGCGATGGGAGAGAGTCGGTCCGGAGTTTGGATCGCAAACAGCGCCGCATGTTTTTAAAGAGGATGACAAAATCTATCTGCTTTTTCAGTCCAATCATGAAGAGGGGGAAATCAGTTGGTGGAAAACCGTGTATGAACCGTTTGAACCTCCTAAAACAGAAAAGATTGACGGTACGCAAATGGGGTCGAGTGGAATCCTTGAAGTGGATGGCTCATATTGGGTCATTCTGAATGGCGACATTCACACCATGAATATTGAAGCTGGCAGTGTTGAAAAAGTGGAGATTAATCATTCGTTTCAGCGAAATATGCGGGCGGAGTTCAACCAAATGTTTGATGAGATGTGGGCAAATCTCGAAGCAAATTTTTACAGCAGTGATTTTCACGGGGAGAATTGGGAATCCGTTCGGGATTACTATCAACAGTTTTTGCCTCATGTGAAAAGTCGAAATAATCTGCGGGAGATGATGAATGACCTGCTTGGAGAATTGAATTCATCACACACCGGATTTTACTCTTCGGGAGATGAAGAGGACGTTTATTACGGCAGCACAACATTGGGAACCGGAATTCAGTATGAAGATGAAAATCCGTATGTAGTTCGCCGAATTATAGATGATAGTCCCGCAATGTATGCAGACGGCGATATACAAGCAGGCGATGAATTGGTTGAAGTGAACGGGGAGTCTGTGGATACAGACCGAAACAGGGAATCATATTTTATTCGTCCCTCCATGGAAGAAGAGTTGATGCTGACCTTCCAACGGGATTCCGATGAATATGAAGTGAAACTAAAACCTGAATCGTACGGATCCATCAAAAATGATCTGTATGATGAGTGGATGGATCAGCGGCAACAGATTGTAGATGAGGAGTCGGATCAAAGAATTGCCTATGTTCACATGAAAAATATGGGTGGCGGCGAGCTCGAGCATTTCGAAGAAGAGATGGTTTCGGAAGGTGAAAGCCGCGACGCCCTGATTCTGGATCTGCGTTACAACACGGGTGGAAACGTTCATGACCGGGTTCTTCAGTTTTTATCATCTAAGCCATACATGCAATGGGGATATCGGAATGGGGAGCTGACGAATCAATCAAACTTCACACCGGCTGTCAAACCCATTGTACTTTTGATAAATGAACAATCGCTAAGTGACGCGGAAGTGACCGCAGGTGGCTTTAAGGAGTTAGGACTTGGAACCATTATCGGAACAGAAACGTATCGATGGATCATTTTTACATCAGGTAAAGGATTGGTAGACGGATCGTTTTACCGGTTGCCCTCGTGGGGTATATACACATTGAATGGCGAGAATCTCGAGAAAACCGGAGTCGCTCCCGATATCTATGTGAATAATACTTTTAAGGATCTTCTTGAAGAGCAAGATCCGCAGCTGCAACGAGCTATTGAACATATCTTGCAGGAATTAAATCAATAGAATTAAAAGTGAACTTATAGGCAATCTTTGCCGTTTCTGTTGATTCAAGTCATATAAATTCTGTATTTATAGAGATGAATTTTCGATCATTCTCAATGATTACAGCATGACGATAGAAATTGCCTTTGTATTTTTATTATTGGTGGTGGCGATTATTCTGTTCATCACAGATTACGTTACGTTCGACGTGACTGCCATCATTATCATGGCCTGTCTGTTGGGATCCGGTATATTAACACCCACCGAGGGACTCTCTGGGTTTAGTAACCCTGCAACCGTAACCGTGGCAGCAATGTTCGTTCTTAGCGAAGGGATGAGGCGAACCGGGATTCTAAATATTGCGGGTGATTTCTTTTCGAAAAAAATGCAGCAGAACTTTACCTATTGGTTCTTTGCACTACTTCTCTTCATTTGTGTGATTTCCGCTTTCATTAATAACACGGCCGCCGTTGCAATCTTCATTCCTGTGATTATGGGAATTGCATCGAGAGTTGGTGTGAGTCCATCCAGGATGTTGATGCCCTTGTCGTTTGCCGGAATGATCGGCGGAACCACAACGCTGATCGGTACATCCACCAATATCTTAGTTAGCTCCATTGCCGTTGAGAGAGGAATGAGCGCAATCAGCATGTTTGAGCTAACACCGATGGGGCTCATTTTTATTGCTTCCGGTTTTTTCTTTCTCTTTACAGTTGGGATCAAAATGATTCCGGAGAGACGTCAGGAGGAGGAACTTACCAAGGAATACGAAATGCAGCATTATCTAACGGATATCAAAATCAATGAGGGTTCATCCTTGGTGGGCACTTATCTCGATGAGGATGAACTGACGAAAAACCTCGATCTGGATGTGATTCGGGTATTCAAACAGGCAGAGAATTCATCCGCCCAAAGAAATCAGATAAAAATTGAGGGCGGAGATGTATTGCGAATCCGTGGAAATGCGGACGAGATAAAAAAACTGATGAAGAGTGAAGATGTATCCATTTTACCATCAAAAGAGTGGATGGATAAAGATCTTGAGCGTGGACAAGATGCGATCGTGGAGGCTGTGATTGCTCCGGAATCATCTCTGGTGAAGACAAAATTGGGGGAGTTTCCCTTTTACGAAAATATCGGGGCCATACCATTGGCAATTCGGCAACGAGGTGAGGTACAACACGATGATTTGGCTGATATTGAGTTGTCCGGTGGTGATTCTATTCTTCTGAGTATGAGTTCTGAAAGAACGGCAGAACTAGAAAATGAGCCTGCTTTTGTATTGGTATCTAAAATTGACACAATTCTTTACCGGAAGGAAAAGACATTTTGGGCCATTGGAATTTTAGGGGGTGTGGTTTTGGCTGCAGCATTAGGAATCACTTCTATTGTAGTGAGTGCTGTAATTGGCGTGATTTTGATGATTTTTACAGGCTGCCTGAGAACAGAAGAAGCGTACGAGGCTATTAACTGGAAAGTAATTATGCTGCTCGCCGGCGTTTTACCCTTGGGAACCGCAATGGACAAGACCGGCGCTGCAGAGTTGATGGCCAGCGGAATGGTCAATTCACTTGCCGGTTTCGGCCCCACTGTGCTGATGTCAGGTTTCTTTCTGCTGACTCTTTTGATAACCGCGGTAATGTCGAACAATGCCTCGGCGGCACTTTTGGCACCCATTGCAATTGAGGCAGCTTCAACAATTGATGTGAACCCGGAAGCATTTCTTTACGCTGTGACGTTTGCGGCATCTCTTAGTTTGATTACCCCCTTTGGATATCAAACCAATACCATGATCTACGGACCGGGACAGTACACGATCAAAGATTTCTTCAAGATTGGGGTTCCGTTAAATATCATCTTTTGGATTCTTGCAACAATTTTTATCCCGATAATCTGGCCGTTTTAAAGGGGGCTCTACAATCTTTTATCAAAGGTAAATGGAGTAACATTTTGTACCTCTACCTTGGAAAAATCAGGATGGTGTGGATTGATGAGGATATTTGATTCATCCCGAATGATCGAAGAGGGCACTTTTAATAGCAGAGATTCGGTGCTCTCCACCCATTGATCACCAATTTTTTGGGAATGATGATAGTTGTCCATTAGGTGCCAGTCTTCAGGTAAGTTTTTTTGATGGATCTGTTTAGCTGATAGCTGATCAGGGACATAAATTTCAGTGATTCTGAATTGTTGATTTAGTCCTTCACCTGACCGGTGGACAAGATTCTCAAGACAAGCAAGTGCCCGAGAAGATGCTGTATAAATGATATGGGTGCCTTTGGAATTCCATCGGGCCGGGAACCCTGAAGCGGTTAAAACTCCTGCCCAACGTTTTGTAGTAATTCGAAAAACTTCCACTATGCCAATGCGCCAAATTCTATGCGGATGACCTCTTCACGAACCAAATCTATACCTCCGGATGTATGCATAAGAGAAAATGGTTTATGACCACCAAGCCCGGGTGCCGGTTTGCGTAGCCAGCGATTAAATGATTCCAGAGACCCAAATACATGTTCTGCTTTTTGGTATAGAGCGATGATTTTTAATAATTGCTCGCTGTTTTGCGCGCTTAAATGTTTCCCTTCTTTTTCGTAGCGTTGAATAGTTTTGAAAGAAACATTCAACAGACCTGAAAGCTCTTGATTGGAAAATTCTGTGATTTCCTGAAGATCGAAGAAAGCGGATGCCGGTAACCCATGCTGCGCTTTATTGACCAAGCTAAACTGATTTTCTTCGTTCACTTCGTACTTTACGGCAACATCTCTCACCAAGTTTTTCTCTTCGTTATTCTCTTGTTTCTTATTCATGATAATTGTTTGCTTAGAAATATGTCTATCATTTTAAGACAATTTTCTAAGACTTTCAACTCTATTCAAATTATCTATTCTTTATAAATGGAGGGATCCGGCATATCATTCTCAAAGAAAACAAACCGGTTACTGAATATGATGGCCAAAAATACGGAGAGAATTGTACCGGTAAAGATCGCCAGCATAATCATGATTTGGTACTGGATGGCTGTCATCGGTGAACTGCCGCTAAGGATTTGACCGGTCATCATCCCGGGGAGGGACACAAGTCCAATCGTAGCCATCGACGCTAATGTTGGATTTGCTGATTTCTGAAGGGCCCGCTGAAAGAACGGATAAAGAGCCTCCGAACGTGTAGCTCCGGATGCGAGATAGAACTGGTATCGCTCTTGATTGTCCTTCAAATTATAATAAAAATCGTTAATCCCAATCACATTACTCCGAAGACAATTTCCCAAAACCATTCCCGTAATGGGGATTGCATATTGAGCTTCCAAAATAGTTCGAAGCTGAATGACCACTTCAAGGAAAAAGAAGTCGATCATGACAATTCCGAGAAAAGTTGCACCAAATATTGGAATAATCAGTGAGGCTTTTTGCCTCAAATCACTTCTGTCGATGGTTGCAAAATCAGCCACAACGACCATCACAAGAATCCAGGCCAGGTTGAGCCAAGGGTTATCATACTCAAAAATATATTCGAGATAATATCCTACAAAGAGAAGTTGAAGAGTCATTCGAATCGTAGCAATTACCAGCTTTCGGTTCAATCCCGTTTTGTACCACCATAAAATGGCACCGGGAATCAGAAGGCTCAGAAAGCCGATCGATAGTTGAAACCAACTCAGCTCAATAATTTCCATAACAGCTTGATTATTGCATTTCGATGATTCGATCGCAGCGTTCCACCCAAAACGGATCGTGAGAGGTTGATAGAATGGTGCGATCTGACTTGAGTAAGAGGTCAGCAAGCTTCACCTTGGAATCCCGATCTAGTGCAGACGTCGGTTCATCCAAAAGCATGAGAGGTTTATCCATCAGGATACAGATCAAAATTCCAATTCGCTGCCGCTGACCAGTGGATAGATCTGAGAACGTTTTCTCAAGAATGCTCGAATCTAATCCTAAAACATTCAAAAGTTTTTTTATAGATTGATCGCTTGGTTTTTTACCCGAACTGCTCTTAAATTGGAATGGATACTCAATCACTTCTTTCACTAATCCATTTCCAATATTCAAATCCTGCGGAAGCCAGGCAGTTTCTTTTCGGAATGATTGCAAAGCACCATTTTGAAGGGTGGAGCCATTGTACAGAAACTCACCATCGTTCGGATGTTCAAATCCAAGAATGAGCCGGAAAAGAGTTGACTTGCCACTGCCGGATTCTCCTTTCAAAACAAGTTTTTCTCCTTCATGCAGTTTAAAAGAGAAATCGTTGAAGATGATCTCGTTGCCGTATTTAAAATGGATATCTCTGCCTTCAAGAAGCATACATCAATTCGTTTAATTTGCCAATAAGGTAGAGAAGCTTTTGAGATTGGCAAAAAAGAACTTCGATGCAAAGGTTTAGAACTTAACCAGCTTAATGATTTTTATAGAGTTTCTCGAGTTCATCACAGGAAAAACCAAGCAGTTTCATTTTGCGGAAGAAGGCAGGAACATGATTCTCAATAAACTCACTTCGTTGAAGCTCCAATGTTTTTTGATACGCACCTTCTGCGATAAAATGCCCCACGCCTCGTTTGTTGATCAAGATCTCTTCATCCTGCAGAATCTGGAAAGCGCGCATCGCAGTGTTTGGATTCACTTCCATTTGGATCGCAATTTCCCGAACGGATGGAACCCGATCATCCGGAGTCCATTTTTTCTCAAGGATCTGCTTGCAGAAATAGTCTGATATCTGTTTATAAATCGGTTTTTTATCAGTGAAATCCATCAGGCCACCTGCTTATTTTTGAGTTGCAAATAACTGAGCCAAATAAAGAAGACTGTCAACCCAGTTCCCAGCATATATTTAAGGACTGTGAACCATCTCTGGGCACCTAACTGGATGTTCAGGAAAAACTCTTGGTTTTGAGAGAGTCCAAAAATCAACAGGCCAATATTCAAAACAAAAAGAGCTCCCAATACAAAAACAATGATGACAAGAAGTGTTTTGATGAAGTTGTTTTTCTTGAAATAGACCGCACCCAAGAGAAAAATACTTTGGTAAAAGAAGAATCCTAAAATGCTGGATATGACGTCCGGGGCAAACGGATTGAAGATGTTAAACGGCGTCCAAATTCCTAGGTTTACACCTTTGATAATCTCAATCAAAAGGCTCAACAAGACAATGGCAACCATCGAGACTACCGTATAAATCACCGAGCCGGTGAACCAGGCAGCAAAAAGTTTTTCTGAGGTTGTAGATGGAAGTGTCAGGAATTGAAAGGCTTTAGTAGAGGAATGAACCTCATTAAATATCGTGCTGGTTAGAATGAGTCCGCCCAATGTGTAGAGAGAAAGCGTAAATCCCCGAATAGCAATAAAGCCCGGCCGCTGAACATTCATCATGTCAGACATCGTCGGTAAGACGGCAATTGCCAGCAAAAAACCGGCAACACACAAGAATCCAATCAGCCAGGTCCGCTGATTAAGAGCCAAAAACCTCTTTAAAACCAATTGAAACCTGGAAATAGAAAAATCATTTTTTATAGTTGTTGTACTCATAATTCAATCAGGATTTAAACTGGTTATTGATGAGATCTTGTTTCTGAATGATTCCGTTGAACAAGAGCTCGAGATCGATCTGAGTCTCTTTTGAACTTTCTTTTATGGGTACGATCGCTGCTTTTCCACCAAAGATATCTTCACTGTAAATCACAATTTTATCGCTGTTTTCCGGAATTTTTTCAAAGCTGAGTGTCTTCGAAATTTCCATCACACTTTCATGGAAAATGATCTTCCCGTTATTCAGTACAATGATATGATCGATAATACTGTCGAGATCCCGAACCTGGTGGGTAGATATCAAAAAGCAGCGTTCGGATTGATCCGTTGCTGCCATGATTTTTCGAAACTGGCTTTTGGACGGAATGTCCAATCCATTGGTGGGCTCATCCATCAACACCACTTTGGAGTTGGTAGCCAGGGCAAAGGCGATCAGAAATTTCTTTCGTTGACCATAGGAAAGTTCAGGAAGATTTTTATGTCGGTCGACCTGGAATTCATTGAGAATTTCTGACAGATAAGAACGATCAAAACGCGGATAAAATGGATCGTGCAGGTCAACATATGTGTCTGCATCCATTTTGGGAAGATCGAACTGTTCCGGTAGGATATAAATTTCACTCATTGTCTCCGGTAGGCGATCTTTAACATTTTCGCCAAGTACCCGGCACGAACCTTTTTGCGGAAACAGCATCCCCGAAAGCTGATTAAGCAAAGTGGTTTTTCCTGCACCGTTCAAGCCAAAAAGGCCATACGTACTACCGGCCTCAAGACTCATATCCAACCCGGTAAACAAAGGTTGATTTTTTTGGAAGGCAAACGTTAGATTTTCAACAGTAACCATAAATTTGTCTGAAGTTATTATCTTATAGTATTAGTATACTAATACACTAAACTTCAGACAAATGTTTCATTTAGCTGAAAATTATTCTCTAAAAGCAGATGGGTTAGGGATTTACTTCTGTTTCAACTCGTGAACTCCATGGGCAAAAGCGTCCTACCTGATCCACCCAATAGTCAATGTCTTCTTCTACGAAAGAGGGGCGTCCGTCGCAAACTTCTGTTGAAATTTCAGCAAGAGCCCACTGATTTTCGACGAAGTGCCAGCTCCAGTTATCGTTGTAATCCTTGGTTCCGCGTTCAATCACTCCGTTAATGTGAAGTCGCCGTTCATCAAACGGTTTTTCGAGTTCCTCTTCAACCCTTGCAATTACATCGCTATTTGATGTTTTTGCGACAAAAGAATATTCGATGTCATCGCTCTCGTGGGTGAATTTGTAGTAGCGTGTGTTGTCATCATCATTTTGTATCCCACAGGCGCTTAAAATTGTGAGCAAACAGATCACTGATAAATAGAATATTTTTTGAGCAAACTTCATCTTGATTCTCCTTTTTGATGATTGTCATTCATTTAGAAGGTTGAACGAAAGACAAACAATGATATTCTATCCGATTTGAACTGTTAAATAACTGGGGTGTAAAGAATTATTCTTTTAGAGGTAAGAGAATGATGTCTTCAAAATTGAGGTCGATTATATCAAAAATGGGCTCGGCAATTTCAACGATCTCTTCATCCGGATACTGATCCAAACCTTCAAGCTCCACATAAAGCGTATCGTTCATTTCGTCGATGTTGTATCGGGCATCGGTTGAATTAAAGCTCTTTTTCAACGTTTTTACGAGATATTCAACATCTTTGATCCATTCTTGGTAATCCGATTCGGTTTCTTCAGGCATCTTTGGTATGATTCAGATAAGATTCTAATGAAACGTTAAAATATGAATCCATCGATAAAAAAATTAACCGAACTGGCAGAAAAAAAGAGTCGGAAGATTATCGGTTTGATGTCCGGGACATCTTTGGACGGTCTCGATATTGCTCTTTGTGAAATAGGGGGGAGCGGAGAAAGTACATCTGTAAAACTGCTTAAATTTGTGACATTTCCATATTCGAATAACATCAAACAAGAGTTAAAAAAGATCTCATCGGTTGAAGATGTTAAGTTAAAGGAGGTCAGTTATTGGCATACGCGATTGGCTCATCTTCATTCCGAGATGATTTTGGAAGCATTACGTGATTGGAAGATAAATTCCCAAGAGGTGGATTGTATAGCCAGTCATGGGCAGACGATTTATCACTTTCCGGCGAGGGATCAAACGGATGGAAGAAAACCCGTAAATAACACCCTCCAAATTGGTGATGGCGATCATATTGCAGCAAAAACCGGAATTCTGGCCCTCAGTGATTTTCGCCAGAAACATGTGGCACACGGCGGCGAAGGTGCTCCCATGGCCGGTTTGGTGGATCAAGTACTGTTCACCCATCCCAGAGAAGACAGGATTTTATTGAATATTGGCGGAATCGGGAATTTCACCTATTTGCCGTCAAAACAATCGGATGAAAAATCGTTTACGACCGACACAGGTCCAGGTAATACATTGATCGATGCACTGACAATGCATTTCTACGAAAAGCCATATGATAAAGATGGTGAGATTGCGTTGACGGGCAATGTAAATGAAGCGTTGTTAAATGAACTTTTAAAAGACTCCTGGTTTGATGAATCAAGCAGCAAGACCACGGGTCCGGAATACTTTAACCTTGAGTGGATTCGAAAAAAAATGGATAAACTGGGAATCTCAGTTGATGAAATTCCGCCCGAGGATTTGGTTCGAACGGCATCAGAACTGTCAGCAAGAACGATCGCGGATAGCATCCACAAATCTATTGATAAAGATGAGCCAGCTACACTCTATTCAAGCGGAGGAGGAGCACACAATCCATATGTGATGAAACGAATTGAGGAGGAATTGCCCGAGGTAGAAATCAAAGATATTGAGGAGTTAGGAATTTCTGCCGATGCCAAAGAAGCTGTACTATTTGCCGTATTGGCAAACGAGATGCTGGCGGGGAAAGGGTTTAAAATGGAGAGCGAAAAAGTAAATTTCGGCAAAATTTCCTTTCCTGATTAATAAAACCCCAGAGGCACGGGGACACAGGGATTTAAATAATCATCCTATGCGGCTTTGTGACTTTGCGGTTAATCAACCAACAGCTTGAATCACTTCTTTATATGCTTCGATAAGCCGATGCCGTATCGGCTGTGATTTTTGATAGATCTCCATCTGCCTCTCCACATAGTCTTTTCGTCCCGATTCAGTTTCAATTTTGATCGGTTCAAGGCCGAATTCCGTAGCATCATACGGACTCGCCTGCATATCCACTTTTCGGGTTTTCAAAGCATTGAAAAATGATTCCCGAACAATCTCACTCGAAATCCACGGATGAAGTTTAAAAGCCCATTTGTATAGATCCATATTTGAATGAACGCATCCGGGTTGTTCCGTATCCTGGAATGTATCCCTGCTGAGCTCATGCTTATTCATCGGCCGCGCTTTCTTTGTGAAAAAT
>CAYRDO010000097.1:0-15111 GCA_964422985.1 uncultured Rhodohalobacter sp.
AAACTGGCTTGAGAAAGATCCCATTAAACTATTTTGATATTCTTGAAGTCGATCAACTCTTGTAATCCAACTGCGAATGCCTCTTTTACCTCAGCAGGATTGGGGGTAAGCGTTGGTTCTTGATCCAAAAAACCTATGTACGGAGTAATTTGATTATCGGTCCGATGCAAGTAGAGAGGAGTGATGCTGCACGCAATTTGTACCTGATTCCGAAGAACACCAATCTCCTCCTCCGTTTCACGAAGCGCAGTTTCCTCGGGTGTTTCATTGCCTTCACGGCGTCCGCCCGGAAAACTGATCTGCCCGGCGTGACGAATGCTATCGGTTCTGAGTGTTAAAATTACATGAAGCTGATCCTTTTCATCCGGATAGAGAGGAATCAGCACACTGCTGGGATGGGCGGTCTCCGACTCTTTTTGCGGTAAAACAAAATCGGGATCAAGTGGCTCGGGCGACATCTTCATCTGCGCATTCCGACCCGGGAGTTCTTTTTTGGATCGTTCTAAGAGATATTGGTGAAAAAAGTGGAGAGCCATTAATAATCAATTTTATCTTCTTTTTTCTTCCACTCTTCAAAAACACGAATTGCCTTTTTTCGTTCGGCTGGGGTCATGGGGATGGTTCGCTGATCGGGCGAAATATCCAACTCATCATAGATAAACTCGTCATCAAACCCGGCATTGGCCGCATCTTGTCGTGTTGCGGCATAGTAAACCTTTTTTAGGCGTGCCCAATAGATCGCGCCAAGACACATGGGGCATGGCTCGCACGAGGTATAGATCTCGCAATCAGTGAGCTGAAAATCATTCATTTTCCGGCAAGCATTTCGAATAGCAATAATTTCTGCATGAGCGGTTGGATCGTTATCTGTAGTTACGCGATTATGCCCCTCAGCGATGATAGATCCGTTTTTTACAATCACACATCCGAACGGTCCGCCATGATTTTCTTGCATCCCGGAGCGCGCCAACTCAATTGCTCGTTCCATAAATTTCTTTTCCATAAGTCACTACTATTGTAATCCCAATGATTTATGTGAAACCTGTATAAAATAAGATTTATTTGGGCAGGAACAGAATCAAAAGAGAGCTTAAAAAAGCAGATGATTAGAACTTCGGGTGGTAGATAAGATTTTTGTAGGCCGAGACCATTGTCTGCTGGCTGGCTCCGAAAAAATACATCATAAAGATCACGAAGTTTGCAAAGTTGACTTTCAAATACTGATTATTGTCGTATTTACGCGGAGATACTACCACATCTTTTGGAATGATTTTGAAGGCCGTCTCTTCCTGAATTTTTTGAATCATATCGTAATCCTCCATAATCATAAAGTCATTTCGAAACCCACCATGTTTTTCAAATAAAGATCTGGTGATGAAGAGTGTTTGATCCCCGCCTCGGCACATAATACGATCAAACCGGGTAAAGTAAGAATTGACCTTCAGCAGAAATCGATCCGAATCAAACCGAAAGCGGTAGCACCCGGCTTTGTATCCATTTTTTAAAGCGCGTTCCAGGTCATTGAGATAGGTTTTTGGCGGAAAAGAATCGGCGTGAACAAAATAGAGAAGGTCGCCTGAGGAATGCCTGTAACCCATGTTCATTTGTGCTGCACGGCCTTTTTGCTCGCATATCAGACACGTCGTCTCATTTTTTTGAACGATTTCAACTGTTCGGTCTTCACTTCCGCCATCTACCACAATGCACTCCAGCAACCGCTCATCTCCATATTTTTTGAGATAATTGAGAAGTTTTCCAATCGATTTTTCTTCGTTATACGTAGGTATTATTACACTGACTTCCATAAGCAATTTTGTCCAATCAATTAACAAATAAGCCGCATGAGTTTAAAACGGGCACCTTAACTGTTATCAATTTGTTACGTTTTTACCTACGAATATTTGTAAGTATTGGATTGAATCTGATCCCTTAAAATCATGAAACAAAAGCCTTTTTTGAGTTCAATGTTTTTTCTCAGCCTGGTGTTCATCTCCTGCTCAGGCGATTATGAGAAAGCAGAAACCACCGGTTGCGATCTGAACCAATTTGGAGATGAAATAGATCGTGAAGTTACACTGGCTACTCTGTCAATGTTTCTGATTCAGAGAATTCGAAATGAAGAATCGACGGAAAAAATAACGGATTGCCTCGCGAATATCAGTCCGGCAAAGTTAAAATCAGAACTAGACACAGAATCAGAAAAGAAGGCTTTTTGGCTGAATGTTTACAACGCTTATATCCAAATTATTTTACAGGATCAGCCGGAGCTTTTTGAGGATCGAAATTCGTGGTTTGGCTATAATTTTTTCTCCTCACCCCAGGTCACGATTGCCGGGTACAAGATGAGTTTTGATGATCTGGAACACGGAATCATGCGGCGATCCACCCATAAACTTTCACTTGGGTATATGCGAAATTGGTTTATCGATGATGTTGAAAAAGAGCTGATGTGGGAGGAGATCGATCCCCGGATTCATTTTGCCCTGAACTGTGGAGCGGCCAGTTGCCCGTATGTAGCGGTATATGAACCGGAACGGATTGATGAACAGTTGGACATCACAACTAAAAATTATTTATCGAGAACAACGGAGTATAACTCTTCAGAAAACATAGTTCGAGTAACAAAATTGATAAGCTGGTTTCGCGGAGATTTTGGAGGGAAAGATGGGGCAGTTTCATTTTTGAAGGAGTACGACATTATTCCTGAGGAAGCAGATCCGACGGTAGAGTTCAGAGAGTACGATTGGACGTTGGATCTTGGTAATTTCCAAGATTTGTAAATATTTGCCACGGAAGTTCAGAAACACAGAATTTTTTGCGATTTTGTGTTTTAGTGGTAAAAAAAAACTAATTCACCGATCAAAATTGAATGCTACAAAACAGTTGTAAAAACTGTATTTTTGGCCCTTTAACAGAATTACACGAATTAACCGATTAAATATTTATGTCTCTTTTAGTTGTTGGATCTGTCGCGTATGATGGAATTGAAACGCCATTTGGTAAAGTCGACAAAATCCTGGGGGGTTCCGCTACTTATATTTCACTTACCTCATCTTATTTTCAAGACAATGTGAACCTCGTGGGAGTGGTTGGAAAAGATTTTAGACAGGATGACATAGATCTGCTGAAAAGTAAAGATATTGACCTCCAGGGATTGCAGGTGGATAACAGCGGTAACACATTTTTCTGGAAGGGTAAATATCACTACGATCTGAATAACCGTGATACTCTCGATACACAACTGAATGTATTTGAACATTTTGATCCTGTGATTCCGGAATCCTACAGGGATGCAAAGTATGTTGCACTTGGAAATATTGAGCCGAGCCTTCAAGGCAAGGTTTTGGAGCAAATCGATAATCCTGATTTGGTAGTCATGGACACCATGAATTTCTGGATTGAGGGTACACCGGATGCTTTAAAAGAGACATTGAAAGGTGTGGATCTGTTGGTCATTAATGATTCGGAAGCGCGTGAACTTGCAGATGAACCAAATCTCATCAAGGCGGCTGATATTATTCGCGGAATGGGGCCTGATTATCTCATTATCAAAAAAGGGGAACATGGTGCGCTGCTGTTTACAGATGAAGAAATTTTTTCCGCTCCTGCGTACCCGGTGATTGATATTTTTGATCCGACCGGTGCCGGAGATTCGTTTATGGGCGGCTTGCTGGGATGGCTTTCTTACACGAATGATCTTTCACCCCAAAACTTCAGAAGAGCCGTAATCTTCGGGTCTGTGATGGCAAGTTTTTGCGTGGAGGAATTTGGTCCGGAACGTCTCAAAAATTTAACAGAAAAAGAGATTTACGATCGCTACCGGGAGTTCCGTGAGTTAAGCGAAATTCCGGAGGTAAGCTCGTAAAATGTCAAAACCTGATACACTGTTTCTTGCTTCCGGAAATCCTCACAAAATCGAGGAGCTTCAGCAGATTTTGGAGCCACTAGGCATTCAGCTAAAATCAACGCTGGATTATCCCAATGCGCCGGAAGTAGAGGAAGATCGACCCGATCTGAAAGGAAATGCTTTAAAAAAAGCACGGTTTTGGTTTGAGAAAACAGGTTTGCCATCCATCGCCGATGATACCGGGTTAGAAGTTGAAGCACTTGACGGTGCTCCGGGCGTTTATTCAGCCCGATACGCCGGCGAAAATGTAACCTACCAGGATAATGTCGATAAACTCCTAAGAGAGTTGGCAGGAGAGAAAAACCGGGCAGCGCAATTTCGAACGGTGATTTCCTATATCATTGATGGTGAAGAATACTTTTTTGAGGGAGTCTGCAAAGGGAAAATTTTAACCAAAGAGAAGGGGAGTAAAGGATTTGGTTATGACCCGATCTTTAAACCCGAAGGTTACCATGAAACCTTCGCCGAATTAGACGCTGAAGAAAAGAATAAAATCAGCCACCGGGGACGGGCATTAGAGAAGTTTGTAGAGTTCTTAAAGTAAGGTAACCGCAGAGGCGCGAAGGCGCAGTTGAAATTTTATTTTGTGTGTCTGCTATAAAGATTATTAGCTACTCTTTTTATTCCGTATTTGATCTTTGGGGTATGGAAATTTAATAAGTAACCAAGACGGCAGCGGGTTAGCTTTAGATATGTAAGTAACTGAGCAGTATGTATATCAAGTAGACATTCTACAGTTTTGACTTCAATGATTACTTTTTCCTCAACCCAAATATCCATTCTGTAACCACAATCAAGCTTGATCCCTTTATATTTTAAAGGTAGATGAACTTCTGAACGAACATTTAAACCGTCGTTTTGCAATTCATAGATCATACATCTCTGATATGCAGATTCAAGTAATCCAGGTCCAAGTCTGGTATGAACCTCATAAGCTGCATTTACAACAAGAGTCCCAATCTCATTCTCAGTCATTTCAAAAAAATTATGATTTACTAGTATGAACCGAGATCATTAAACTCCTTACAAAAAAATAACTCTGTGTCTCTGCGCCTCCGCGGTAAATTCCTTTTGATTCGATGAGGGAATTCTGTTTCTTTCTTTCGCAATCGTTTGAACTGAATCGTTTTTTAGGATGGGATTTACACTGATTGATGGCATTGTTGTCGTACTCTACCTGATTGTTGTAGCCGTTTTTGGAATATGGTCTGCCGGTACTCAAACATCTACGAATGATTATTTTCTTGGCGGGCGCAGTATGCCATGGTGGGCAATTCTTTTTTCTGTAGTAGCCACCGAAACCAGTACACTAACTTTCATCAGTATTCCAGCTGTTGCGTATGGTGGAAACCTCACATTTTTGCAGCTTACCTTTGGGTATATTATCGGGCGAATTATTGTAGCCGTTTGGTTTTTGCCCGGCTATGTTCATGGAGAATTGACCACCGCCTATCAATACCTGGAAAAACGATTTGGTTCCGGGATGCGTAAGGCAGCCAGCTCCACATTTATCATCACTCGCTTGTTGGCTGATGGTGTTCGGCTTTTTGCAACAGCCATTCCATTGGCGATCATTTTTCGATTTGCCGGCCTTTTTCAGAGTTGGGGAGATATACAGATTTACCTTTTAGCTATTTCAGTTATTGCCGTTATTACTCTCATTTACACATTTTTAGGTGGCATTAAAGCCGTTATCTGGATGGACGTCGTTCAGATGGTGATCTACATAGGCGGTGCATTATTCGCACTGTTCCTGATGTTTGGAAAACTCTCTGTTCCGATGTCGGAAGCATTTTCGATGTTAGGGGAAGCCGGTAAATTTTCATTATTTAATTTCGGGTTTGATCTGACTTGGAGCGAATTCATCGCCGATCCCTATGTTTTTTGGGTGGCGATCATTGGTGGAGCTATTTTCTCCATCGCTTCCCATGGTACAGACCAACTGATCGTTCAAAGACTACTGGCAACTGGTTCACTCAAATCAAGCCAAAAAGCTCTTGTCTGGAGTGGTATAGTAGCAAGTTTACAGTTCGCTCTTTTCCTGTTTATCGGGTTGATTTTGTTTGTATTCTACGAAGGCCAAACAGTTGCCGAGCTGGGACTATCAACTACGGATGAAGTATTTGCACGATTTATCGTCGATCAGATGCCGGTGGGAATTGCCGGTCTTATTGTTGCCTCCCTGTTTGCTGCAGCCATGAGTAGTTTGAGTTCATCGCTAAATGCCTTGGCCTCATCAACCACGTATGATATCATCAAACCACTGACCGGCGCTGACTGGGACGATGCGAAAGAGTTGTGGGTTTCCCGTATGGTTACCATAGGCTGGGGAGTTGTTCTGACAGGTTCGGCCTTCTTTTTTACGTGGTTACAATTGAGCGGAAATGAACGGCCGGCAATCGTGGAACTCGGACTTGGAATTGCTTCCTACACCTATGGCGGACTTTTAGGAATATTTGTACTCGGAAGAATCTTCCCAAAACCCGGCAAGAAAGATGCAATGATTGGTTTCTTTACAGGGTTGATTTCACTTCTGTTTATGGTTGAGGGAGCCCTTCAACAATTCCTTCCGGGTGATGGTCTCACGATTGCGTGGCCTCTCTACACAGCGGTTGGAGGATTGATTGTGATTGTAGTGGCGAACCTGTCTTACTTGATTCGAACAAGGATGAGTAAATAAGGCTATTCAAAAATTTTTGATAATATCTCTTTAGCAATTTCATGCTTGCTACCGGAAACAGATTCTTCAAAATCGGAGCCAATCAATAAAATCTTATTCTCGTCGGCACCAAACCCAGTATTCTCACTTGATAATTCATTTGCACAGATCCAGTCGAGATTTTTTTTCTTGAGTTTTTTTCGGGCATTCTCTTTAAGATTATCCGTTTCCATGGCGAAACCAATCAGTATTTGTCCCTCTTTTTTTTGATTGCCAAGCCATTCCAGGATATCTGGATTTCGGTTAAGTTTTAGTTCTTCATCTGCCTCATCTTTTTTCACTTTGTTTTTTTGAATGGATGAGGGCTTAAAATCGGAGACAGCTGCAGCCATGATAATCAGATCTGCATCTGAATTCTCTTTGATCAACCTAAAAAGGTCATCTGCAGAAACGAAAGATTTTGACTGAATTCGATCCGGAACCTCAATGGAGACCGGTCCGTGGAGAAGAGTTACTTCACCGCCTAAAAGTCGTGCTGCTTCAGCCATTGCCAATCCCATTTTACCACTGCTGGGATTAGAAATAAATCGAATCGGATCCAAAAATTCGCGGGTAGGCCCGGCGCTGACTACAACTTTTTTTCCGGTCAACGGCCCCTGTATTCTGTGTTTTTTGATGATTATCTCTGCTTCATCAAGTATGACATCCGGTTCAGGCAATCGGCCTTTGGCTTCCAGTCCGCTTGCAAGATAACCTTCATCCGGCTCAAGAATATAATATCCCTGCGCTTTTGCTTTCACAAGATTCCTGGTAACGGCGGGGCTTTCATACATTTCACCGTCCATGGTAGGGCAAATCAAAAGCGGACATCGTGCAGCAAGCACGGTAGATGTAAGCATGTTATCGGACTGCCCCTGTACAATTTTGGAAAGCGTATTGGCGGTACAAGGTGCAATTACAAAAAGATCTGCCCAATCACCCCAGTGGATATGTTTCGTCCAGTTTTTGCCGGGATCTTCATCATTGAAAACCTCGACAGCCACTTCATGACGGCTGAGGGCGGTAAATGTTTCCGTTCCAATAAAGCGAGTTGCTGAAGGAGTCATCGTGACCCTAACTTCTGCACCCGCTTTTTGAAATTCACGGAGAAGATACGCTGCTTTATACGCAGCAATACCACCGGTAACGCCTAATATGATGCGTTTACCGGCAAGCATGATTAGATATCTTCTTTAGGATATCGGTAGGTTACTTTTCCTTCCAGCATCTCATTAACGGATCGTTGAGTTGCATGGGGGAGTTGTTCAAAAGCCTTAGAAATTCGCTCTTGTTCTTCGTTGAAGGTAAATTCATCTTCATCTTCAAAGCCTTCAAAATATTTGAGCTTTTCATCGAGCTCAAGTTTTTCCTGAGCAGCGACCTGGCGAGCCCGCTTTGACATAACTACGATCTTCTCGTATTTATTTCCTTTCTTTTCGCCCAGTGATTCTAAATCCAGTGTTCTTATCGGCATATGATTGCTTATTGATTTATAAAGTTGGTAACAAGTTCTTTTATCTGGCTGTACGCTATTTCCAAATTATCGTTTATAACGACTTCATCAAACCGGTTGGCGTAAGCCATCTCTTTTTTGGCGCGATCAATTCGCGTTTGGATGGTTCTATGGTCTTCCGTTCCGCGTTTTAACAATCGCTCTTTTAAAACATCGAGTGAGGGTGGTTGAATGAATATGGCAAGAGCTTCATCACCAAAAATTTTCTTCACATTCAGCGCACCAAGTACTTCGATGTCAAGCAAAATAAAATATCCTTTTTCCAGTTCATTTTCAACGTTTGAGCGGAGCGTTCCGTATAGCGAACCATTATAGAATTCTTCCCACTCCAAGAAGTCACCTTCTTTGATCCGTTGTTGGAATTCATCTTTAGACAGAAAAAAGTAGTGAACCCCATCTTTTTCACCTTTACGAGGTTTTCGGGTGGTTGCACTTACGGAGAATCGTATTTGGTCAAAATCTTTGAGCAGACGTTTGGTCATTGTTGATTTTCCACCACCGCTCGGGGCAACCAATACCAGGATTTTACCTTTTTTACTCAATGTTCTGAACCTGCTCTCGAATTTTTTCCAACTTCTCTTTACCGAGTACAATGTGATGTGCAATCGTTGAGTCGTTTGATTTTGCCCCGATTGTATTCAACTCACGATTAATTTCCTGCGAGAGAAAATTCAAGCGGCGTCCTACCGGTTCGTCGTTATCCAGAGCTTCCAGGAAAAATTTAAGGTGTGATTGCAAACGAATGATCTCTTCGTTGATGTCCATCTTATCAACCAAAATGGCCACTTCCATTTCGAGCCGTTCGGGATCAATTTTTTCGTCATCGATCATACTGTTGATTCGCGTCTGAAGCTTTTCACGCACGTCAGGTGCCCGGTTTTCTGAGAGTCCTTTAACGGTTTCAACAATCTCAGAAATTCCGTTGATCAGTTCGGTCAGATCATTACTGAGTTCTTCCCCTTCCTGATCTCTCATCTCATTTAAGAGGTCGAGTGCTTTATCAAGTGCTTCTTGAGTGCACTTCCAGATGTTCTCAATGTCCTCTTCGTCTTCCTCCTGGCTTTCAAAAATATTATCAAACCGTAAGAGATCATCCAATTGAATCGGTTCATCAATTCCGGCAAGGTCTTTTACCTTTTGAAGCATATTTGAATATGCTTTGATGAGTTGCTCATTGTAGGTGATATCCGGTGAAAGCTGATCGGTTTTTTCAACGTTTACACTTACGTGGGCCTTTCCCCGCGACATTTTTTTCTGAATTTCCTCCTTAATATCGAATTCATACTCATGAATATTCTGGGGCAAACGAATTGAGATATCAAGATAGCGGCTGTTAAGAGTTTTTATTTCAACAGTTACATGAAAACCGTCGGAGGATGATTCCCCGCGGCCAAAGCCTGTCATTGATTTGATCATAGGGATTGGTTAGTTGAAAAAATATGTAAACAAAAAATAAAAAAGGTTCTTCACGAAACCTTATCAAAAATATAGTTTTAGTAGTGGAATAAAATACGACGTAGTCGCCCGTTTTGTACCACCCTCTGAATTTGATTCAAATTTATTGAATCAAAGACATTACACTTGCGGCAAGTTTTTCGGCCTCGTCTTTGGTTTTTGCTTCGCTGTATACTCTGACGATGGGCTCAGTATTTGATTTTCTAAAATGCACCCAACCTTCATTAAAGTCAATCTTAACGCCGTCGGTTCGGTTTATTTTTTCATTTTTATAAGCTTCAGCAACTTTGTCGAGCAGCTCGTCTGCGTTAACCCCGAGATTTTTAAGCTCAATTTTTTGCTTACTCATCTCATAGTCAGGCAGGGTTTTTCGATATTCAGAAGCGCTGATTTCTCTTTCAGCAAGAAGCTGTAGAATCATAGCAGAGCCCACCAAAGAGTCACGGCCGGGATGGAGGTCGGGATTGATCACGCCGCCATTGCCTTCTCCGCTGATCACGCCACCTGTTTCCTGCATCACTTTTACAACGTTAATTTCACCCACTGCTGACCGATGACACGTTTGGTCGTATTTTTTTGTGATATCTTCAGCCGCCCGGGATGAGGAGAGATTCGTGGCCGTATCGCCGGGTTTTTTGCTGAGCATCAAATCAAAAGCGGCAACTTGAGTGTATTCTTCGCCAAAGAATTTTCCGTTTTCGTCGACAAGCGCTAGACGATCGCCATCCGGATCGGTGACGATTCCAAGATCACAATCATTCTGTTTTACATAGGTGCAGATGTCGTGCAAATTTTCAGGAAGCGGCTCCGG
This sequence comes from uncultured Rhodohalobacter sp., assembly GCA_964422985.1. GTDB lineage: Bacteria > Bacteroidota > Rhodothermia > Balneolales > Balneolaceae > Rhodohalobacter. Next base: position 10,385 of record CAYRDO010000097.1, read on the forward strand.
ATTGTGCGGGAAGATTCCGTTCGGTTCACAATGAATCTTATGAACCTCACAACCAAGTTCCTCCAGCATTTGGGGAAGAGCAATAGATGCACCGCCATTGACCGCATCAACTACAACTTTGAATGATTTTTCATGGAGTAGATCTGTGTCGATGTATGGCAGATCCAGTATTTTTTGAATGTGATATTCTGTGATCTCATGATCTTCTGTGATGCTGCCGATGCCATCATACATCTTATAAGTGAATGTTCCTTTTTTAGCAAGATCCAGAACTTCTTTGCCTTGGTCGGCGTCCAGGAACTCACTTTTATGATTGAGAAGTTTCAGTGCATTCCATTCGGCGGGATTATGGCTTGCTGTCAGGATGATTCCGCCGGCAGCATTGTGTTTTAAAACACCCATCGCAACAGTTGGGGTAGGGGCGATTCCAGCTTTCACAACATCGCAGCCGGTGCTTTGAAGCGTGGCACAAACAATATCCTCACAAATTTGGCCGGTTACGCGCGAGTCCCGTCCAACAACCACGGTACCGCCATCCAGCCAGGTTCCGTAAGCAGCGGTAAAGTTTACAAGATTTTCAGGTGTGAGATGTGTTCCAAAAATGCCCCGAATACCCGAGACAGAAATCATTAATGCCATATTGTGTTGTATTTAAAAAATTTACTGTTAGTAGCAGTGTTTCCATAATATTTACCAGAAACCAGAAACCAGAAACCAGAAACCAGAAACCAGAAACCAGAAACCAGAAACCTATCTGCTCTTCCACTGCGTCTCGGTTTCTCCGGCTTCTCTGTTCTCAAACCGGGCCATCACGAAAAGCAGATCAGAAAGACGGTTCAGGTAGATGATCGTTTCATCCGAAACTGGGTTTTCCAATTTCAATGCAACGGTATGCCGCTCCGCCCGTCTGCAAACGGTTCGTGCCTGGTGAAGGGTGGCCCCCGCAGGTGCTCCGCCGGGTAGAATAAAGGCTGTCAGTGCCGGTAACTGTTCATCCAATTCATCAATCCAATCTTCTAATTGTTGGATCTCTTTCTTACTGATTCGATCAATCTTCGTCTTTTTAGAGGGCAGTGTAGCCAGATCCGCTCCAAGCACAAAAAGCTGATTTTGCAGCTCTTTTAATATGGTTTCTCCTCTTTCACTCAGCGGATGCGTGAGAACGATTCCCAAAATGGAGTTCAGTTCATCAACAGTTCCGTATGCTTTAATTCGTAAACTGTTTTTTCCAATGCTGGCACCACCAAAAAGGGATGTGGTGCCCTGATCTCCTTTCTTTGTATAGATTTTCATAAGACAATTTTTTCTGAAGGTAAGAAGCTTGTCGGAGTTTATCAGTTCTTTATATGGAAAGATTCACCAACATGTTCAAAATCAATCAGTTGATGTTTCTTCGAATGAACCGCCTTTTCAAATGGATCAGTTTCATCTTTAGGACATCCAATAGTTAATTTTACCGTTTCTAAATACGATGATTCCAGTTCAATCCAGGTATAGGTGTTTTTCCACTTTTCGATCAGAGATTGCTGTGAATAATCATATTCAAACTGATAAGTTTTAACAGGCACTAATGTTTTCAACCTTGCAGATTCAATCGATTGCTGAGCTGAAGTCTGGTACGCATCGATCAGACCGGCTTTCCCGAGTTTGGTTCCGCCGAAATAGCGGACCGAAATCATAATCACGTTCATTAAATCGTGCGACCTTAGTGTATTCAAGATCGGGAGCCCGGCCGTTCCACCGGGTTCTCCGTCATCAGAAGAATATTCGACCGGTTCATTCGGGTTGATTAAGTACGCATAACAATGATGACTAGCAGTGGGATGCTCACTCTTGACTGATTCCAATTGATTCTCGGCCTCTTGAATCGTTTTGGCAGAACACAAATATCCCAAAAATTTTGATCCTTTTATTCGATAATCAGAACTGAATGTTGAGACTACAGTCTTCAAGAGTCGGGATTTTTAAAAGTGAATGGTCGCGAACAATTTAGACCTTTTCTGAATAAGCTTGAAATGAATTCAGGTGGATCATTACCTTGCCTTTTATGGCAAAACAAGCGAATTTATAATTATAGTTTTGGAACTGAAATATTGTTCGTCTTGTTAATTTATCGATTTTAGAAAATCTTCAGACACATAATCAAATCTATATATGCCATCTTTTACTGACGCGCTAAACTCACAAGTTGGCCGAAAGTTTTTAACCGGGATTACCGGACTTTTGCTCGTCTTTTTTGTCATTTTTCATTTGATGGGGAACCTCGCAATTTTTGGCGATCCAAACGCAATGAATGAGTATTCAAAGTTCCTCCATGATTTTGGTCCGCTTTTATGGGTGGCCAGGATTGGCTTGCTGATTGCCTTAATTCTCCATGCATGGATCGGAATATCCATCTGGTGGAATAAGAAAAAAGCACGTCCGCAAAAATATAAAGTGTACAGCAGTAAAGGAGGCCCAAGCAAACAGAGTCTCAGCTCAAGAAGCATGGCATTTACGGGCGTAGTTTTACTTGTATTCCTGGTAATTCATATAAACACGTTTGCAATGGGTGATACTGAAGTTATTACTGTTGCCGGACAGGAATACAACGATTTGAAATCTCTTGTTTTAGCTACTTTTCAAAATCCGGTGTACGCATTCGGTTACGCCGTTGTAATGGTTCTGTTGGGCACACATCTTGGGCATGGTATTTGGAGTGCCTTTATATCTCTGACGATGCGAAGTAAAAAAACGTCGGGGGTTGTTTATACACTTGGAGCCATTTTGGCTGTTGTTCTTGCTGTCGGATTTCTTTTCATTCCGCTCTACATCTATTTTGGCGGGGGATGTGAGGCAGCCCTTATCAGTTGTAATTAAAAGATTGTAACGATCATACAAAACTCATTATGAAGTTAGATTCAAACGTACCTTCGGGTCCATTAAAGGAAAAATGGAATAACCATCTTCAGGATATTAAACTTGTGGCTCCGAATAATAAGCGGAAGTATAATATTATTGTTGTTGGAACCGGACTCGCGGGTGCATCTGCGGCAGCCAGTCTTGCAGAACTTGGATACAATGTGAAGTCATTTTGTATCCAGGATTCAGCCCGAAGAGCTCACAGTATTGCAGCACAGGGTGGAATTAACGCTGCAAAAAATTACCCGAATGACGGTGACAGTGTTTGGAGACTTTTTTACGATACCATCAAAGGCGGCGATTACAGAAGCCGTGAATCGAATGTGTATCGGCTGGCTCAAAACTCAAACGAAATTATTGATCAGGCCGTAGCCCAGGGCGTTCCGTTTGCGCGTGAATATGGAGGATTGCTTGATAACCGATCTTTTGGCGGGGCGCAGGTATCACGAACATTTTATGCTCGCGGGCAAACAGGTCAGCAGCTTTTGTTGGGTGCTTACCAGGCAATGATGAAAGAAATTCACTCCGGTAAGATTGAGTATTATCCACGCCATGAAATGCTGGATCTCGTCACGATTGATGGACGCGCGAGAGGAATTATCACCCGTGATTTGGTGAAAGGAGATATCAACAAGTTTGAAGCCGACGCTGTTGTACTTTGTACCGGCGGTTACGGCAACGTTTTTTATCTCTCAACCAATGCAAAGAATTCAAATGTTACGGCCGCATGGAGGTGCCATAAACGAGGCGCGGCATTTGCCAATCCATGCTACGTTCAGATTCACCCGACATGTATTCCGGTTTCCGGTGATTATCAATCCAAACTGACCCTGATGAGTGAAAGTTTACGGAATGATGGTCGCGTTTGGGTTCCCAGAAAGAAGGGGGATGAGAGGCCCCCAAACGAAATCCCGGAAGATGAACGGTATTATTATTTAGAAGAAAAATACCCAAGTTTCGGAAATCTCGTACCTCGTGATGTGGCATCCAGAAATGCGAAAATTGTTACGGATGAAGGGATGGGGGTCGGAGATACCGGCAAAGCGGTTTATCTCGATTTTCGGGATGCAATTAAACGAGACGGAGTTGAAACAATCCGTGCTAAATATGGCAACCTGTTCGATATGTATGAAAATATCATGGATGAGAACCCATATGAGGTGCCCATGAAAATTTTCCCGGCCGTTCACTACACGATGGGCGGTTTGTGGGTTGATTACAATCTGATGAGCAACATTCCGGGGCTTTTTGTTGCCGGCGAAGCGAATTTCTCTGATCACGGAGCGAATAGACTCGGTGCCAGTGCATTGATGCAGGGACTGTCTGACGGATATTTTATCATTCCGTACACCGTTGGAAATTATCTGGCAGATCACAAGACAGATGATCTTACAACAGAACATGAAGCGTTTACGGAGGCGGCTGAATCATCCGAAGCTCAGCTTAAAAAATTGCTCTCCATTCAGGGGGATAAGACAATTATTGAGTTCCACAGGGAACTTGGTCAAATCATGTGGGATAAGGTTGGTATTTCACGAAGCAGGGAAGGGCTCCAAAAAGCAATTGAAGAGATCAGAGCACTTCGTGAGGAATTTTGGACCAACGTTCGGGTTCCCGGCGAGATGACGTATTACAACAAATACCTCGAATTTGCCCATCGGGTGGCGGATTACTTTGAATTGGCCGAATTGATGGCTCTTGATGCGCTGGATCGTGAAGAATCCTGTGGTTGCCACCTTCGTGATGAATACCAAAGTGAGGAAGGCGAGGCCATTCGAAATGATGAAGAATATTCATTCGTTTCTGCCTGGGAATATTTAGGAGTG
>CAYRDO010000098.1:0-5206 GCA_964422985.1 uncultured Rhodohalobacter sp.
ATGATAACGAACTGGATTCCATCATCTATATCAGAAATGACGGACACAAATTAACGGAAGCCATTGAACGTCACCTTGCACATGTTGCTTATCATACAGGACAGATTGTGTTCCTCGCCAAAATGTATGCCGGTGATGAATGGCAGAGCCTCTCTATTCCAAAAGGAAAAACTGAAGAGTACAATCAAAAAAAATTCAATCAGGAGAAAGGGCGTGGAATGTATACAGATCGGGTTTGATGTTTTATCATTTCCGAATGAAGTTGGAGTGTGCTTACGGGAGGACCACTGAAAAACATTTCTACACACCCCTAAATAACCTCTCGAGAGAGACTTTAAACACTTCCTTCTATTTTTCATCAACAGAATCACATCGAGCCTTTTCAAATTATAACGAATGCAGATTTGAATTTTCCTAAAAAAATGGGATAATGGTTCAGCAAATAATAATCTAATTAACCGGATGGATATGGATAAACAGGATGACGCAGTAGTGCAAGGAACCGGGAATGTTGGACGGGTATTATTCCTATCCCTTGTTGCTGCCATTGGTGGCTTTTTGTTCGGGTTTGATAGTGGAGTGATCAACGGTACGGTTGACGCCCTTCAGCTCGCATTTAACTCAGACGCCGTCGGCACAGGTTTTAATGTAGCTTCAATGCTGCTTGGCTGTGCGGTGGGTGCATTTTTTGCCGGAACACTGGCCGATAAATTTGGACGTAAACCCGTCATGATCGCAACTGCCATAGCATTTATTATAAGTGCATGGGGATCCGGAATTGCCGGAAGTTCTTTCCAATTTGTAATGGCACGAATTATCGGTGGATTGGCCGTTGGTGCCGCAAGTATTCTTGCACCGGCTTATATCAGTGAAATTGCGCCGGCCAAAATTCGCGGGAGTCTTGCAACTCTTCAACAGCTTATGATTGTGATCGGTTTGTTTATGGCCTTTTTAAGCAACTATTGGCTGGCGGGGATGTCCGGTGGTGCTACTGAACTTTTGTGGGGAGGCTTTCAAACCTGGCAATGGATGTTCTGGGTGGAGATTTTCCCAGCAGCTCTTTTCTTGGGAATGCTCATATTTATTCCCGAATCACCGCGATATCTTGTTGCCGCAGACAGGATTAAAGAAGCAAAAGATGTTCTTACCAGCCTTTCTGATTCTGTAGACGCCGAAAACAAAGTGGTGGATATTAAATCAACCCTCAGAAAAGATCACCGTCCCAGCATGCGGGATATTATTGTGGAAGCTACTGGTAAAGTTCACCCCCTTGTTTGGGTGGGAGTTGGACTGGCAGCATTGCAACAGTTTACCGGAATTAATGTGGTGTTCTATTATGGAGCCACACTCTGGCAGGCTGCCGGATTTACCGAAGCCGATGCTCTCCTGCAGAATGTAATTACCGGATCGGTGAATATTGTATTTACATTCGTAGCCATTGCCCTTGTTGATAAAGTTGGGCGTAAACCCCTTTTATCCGTTGGTGCGATTGGCCAGGCTGTGATGCTTGGGATTTTAGGATTGATTTTCGGAACTGCCGGTGTTGATGCCGCAGGAAACCTAGTCCTTGAAGGCAACATGGGAATCTATGCACTGCTTTCTGCAAATGCGTATGTAGCGTTCTTTGCATTCTCATGGGGACCTGTGATGTGGGTTATGCTCGGAGAAATGTTCCCCAATCAGTTCCGTGGAGCGGCACTCGCCATCTGCGGATTGGTACAGTGGGTGTCAAACTTCGCCATTACCATGACCTTCCCGATTCTGCTTGCCGGAATTGGCCTCGGACTCTCCTACGGAATATACGCGTTCTTCGGTGTTGTAGCCTTTGTATTCGTTAAGAAATACGTTCTCGAAACCAAAGGAAAAACACTTGAGGATATCTCTCGTGAAGCCGCAGCAGAATTCGAAAGTCTTTAATCGTTTCGATTTTTTATAAAACTCAAAAGCCCGGTGATGAAAATCATCGGGCTTTTTTATTTGTATTTCAATTCCATGAGCACCTTCTTCCCATTCTTAGATAACTAATCGGATGAGTAAACAAGCTTCAAATTAATTATAGCCCAATACACTCATCCGATGAATCAAAAATCATTATTTGTGCCTAATGTCTCCCAAATTCTCAATTCAAATTTGATTTTTATACATTAGTCAAACAATCATTCATTTGAAGACGTTGATATGGAGAAATTTAAGACTATTCAAAGGCTCTTTATTTTTCTGTCTGTTTTGATCTTACTCATCGACTGTAATCAAACCTTCGAGCCTCTCCAGGAAAATGATCAATATCACTTTACCATTTTTGGATACCTAGACGCTTCTGCTCTCGCCGATACCCAATGGGTTCGTGTACAACCCCCACGTCAACAGATAGATGCCCCTGCCAACGTTCCGGAAATGCAGGTAACTCTCGAAAGTATAGAGACCGGAAATACGATTGTCATGAATGATTCTCTCTTTGGCGGAGAAAGTGGTTTTAATTATATAAACTTTTATTCGCTAACAGATATCGAACCTGATAGACGTATCGGATAAAAGCAGAACACCCGGATGGACGAACAAGCCAGACGGTACTTACAACTCCGGAAGAGTTTCCCACTCCCCTTTTTCTTCTGGGAGAGTCATCAGCGGGTTCTGAAGAGCTTATTCATACAGTTGTAATACCGACCACTAAGGACCAAAAGCTTGTGGATGTAAAAACATGGTGGTTTGTTCGAAATAATGAGACCAATCAAATCCGGAAGTTTACATTCTCACACCGGAATTCAGCACGATGGATAGATTACTACTATGGCGGAGCTTACATAGCAGATGTGAGACAAAACCGGGCAGAAGCAACCATTTTCAGGACGTTAAATATCTCGTCATTTTTTGAATCCCCCACTTATGACCTTTTACGCCGACAAGTCTTCGTGGCTGTAGCGGGACCGGAATGGAATGAACAGATTCCCGATATGAGTGACTTGGTGTATGCTCAGATGGAGGGTTTTTCGAATGTTGAAAACGGACTTGGCTATATGGTTGGAGTCTACAGCAAAATCATTCCCTACTACACCTGCGAAACGGAAGATAAAAGCAATATCAAACCTTGTGAAGTAGAAGAACCGTTTCGGTAATTTTGTCAGATGTAAGATTCATCGGGTTGGTGTTCTGTTACAAAATTGAAATATTCATCATTTATACTCACCCGATGAATAAAGCCCTGCTTATTCTTCCGGCCTTCAAATATTTAAAAGTTATTAAATACAGTTGGTTATGTGGGATTTTTTAATACCTTCCTTAGAATTTAAATTCAAGATCTTTGAATGACGAAGTTTAAATCTGTCTCCATCGCCTTTCTGTTTATTGGCTGCTATCTACTTTTACATGGTTGTAATCAGAGTTTTGAACCGCTGGCTGAAAACGATCAATATTACTTTTCTATTTATGGTTATTTGGATGTCTCGGCAGATACGCAATGGGTACGAATCGGTATTCCACGGGAAACGCTTGATGATCAACCGGATCTATCAGGAATAACTGTCACCGTTGAGAATATGGAAACCGGCGAGATTGTTGAACTGAAAGATTCACTCTTCACTCCTGAAAATTTCCTGAATTATTGGACGACCTCGGAGATCGAAAATGAACAAACATATCGCATCAAAGTAGAGGGAGAGAATGGAAAGTCCAGCCATGCAGATATCACAACGCCACCGGAATTGCCAACTCCACTCGTTCTCGAAAATACATACCCGCCATATGGATTTTCTGTTTACATCGATGATATAGTTGAACATATTGCCGATGTACAATCCAGGTGGTATGTCATTTTGAATCCGGAAACCGATCCCATCAAAAAAACCTACACGTTTTCCTACCGTCCTGATGTTGAGCATGTGGAAGTGTATAATGGGGCGTTTACGGCTTTTGCTCCGTTAGATGAGGAGGAGGATCGGATCGAATCCAGTGTTGGCATTAATGATTTTGAAGTAGTTCACAGACAATTCTTTGTAGCTGCAGCCGGCCCAGGGTGGAATGATGATATCTCCTCCATTAACGATCTTGAGTATTTCATTAACTCAACTGCTTCGAATGTAGAAAACGGACTTGGTTATGTGGTTGGCATCGATTCTAAATGGGTTCCATACCGGTCTTGTACAAATGAACAACAAACTCTCGCCGTACCTTGTCCTGAAGAAGAACCATTTTGGTGAGTTTGGGGCAGATCTGAGATAAGAGACTTGAGAGATGAGATAAAAAATTCAGACTCGGCCTATATTTTTTAAAAGTCGAATTTCTTACATTTCTCGTAACATTCATACTTTCCTTATAGGTGCTTACATGAGAGAAAAAGTATCTATTTCAAACTTGTGGCTATTGCAGTTCAGTTTTCTTTTGATAGTTGCCTGTGACCAACCCTTCCAACCCATTCAGACAAACGATAAATATTTCTTTTCTATGTATGGATTTCTGAATGCGGCCGAGGATACCCAGTGGATCCGCATTAAACCGCCGGGTTTTAGCATCGATGAACAACCGGACCCTTTCGGAATAGAAGTGACATTAGAAAACCTGGAAACAGGTGAGCAGGTTGTCATGAATGATTCATTGTTCACTTCAAAAAATTTCCTGAACTACTGGACCACAATGGATATTGAAAATGAACAAACCTATCGTATAAAAGCGGTAAGGTCTGATGGAAATTCAAGCCAGGTGACGGTTACAATCCCACAGGAATTACCGGTTCCAATGGTCTTTACACAAAATGCGCCTTGGGGAGCTACAATATTTATCAGTGATGGGGCGGGAAATATCGCTGACTTTAAATCTATTTGGTACGTAATGGTTGATCCAGATGGTGTGAGGCAGAAAAGAACCTATAAGTTTTCTTACAGAAATTCCCTTCAACATTATGAAAACTATGGGGGCAGCTTCGGTACTTTTATATCCTTTGGTGATGAAAGGAATCAGGTTCAGGACAACGGTGGAAATAACACTGAAGTTCTGCAGAGACAATTCTATGCGGCTTGGGCCGGACCTGAATGGAATGATAGCCTTACTTTAGTGGATGACTACGAATATTTTCTCAATGACAATAACTCGAATGTAGAAAACGGCTTGGGATATGTCGTAGGGATTGACTCCAAATGGTTTCCTGTGGGAACATGCCTTACCCCGGACAGCTCAAATTTTATTCCATGCCCGCCGGAGAAAAAGTATTGGTGAT
>CAYRDO010000098.1:5306-15036 GCA_964422985.1 uncultured Rhodohalobacter sp.
AAAAAAGGCACAAGCAAGACGCTTGTACCTTTCCAGTCTTAATACTTACTACTCAATACTGTCTGTTTTTCTATCCCGTGCTCTGCATCGCCGCAGCCACACCGTTGATACTGAGGAACAATGCGTGTTTCAATTCGCGAATCTCTTCATCATCCACATCCTCGCCGGCATTTTTCCATCGGTCCAAAAGCTCAACCTGTACCAGATTCAGCGGATAGGTGAAGACATTTCTGAATTCAATAGAGTTTTGTATCACTTTTCGCATATCCAGGATGTTCTCCTGCTCGGTAATCTCAAGAACGATCTCACGGGTTTTTTCATAATCCTCGATAATTGTTTTATGCAGTCTTTGATCTGCATCTTTTGTGTACATCTCGGTCGTCAGAACATGCGTTCTTGCGAGCTCTCGTTGAGCATTATCAACAATCGTCCCGAAGAAGCTCCACTCTTTGTACCATTTTTTCAGGGTATCCATCACTGAAGGATCTTCTTCGATGATTGGCCCCAGAGAGGCTCCCAAACCATACCAGCCCGGAACATTGTATCGAACTTGTGTCCAACCAAACACCCAAGGGATGGCCCGAAGATCATCGAATTCCAAGCCTTTGTCTCCGCCTCTGGAAACGGGGCGGGAAGCAATTGGCAGATTTCCAATATGTTCAACCGGCGTAATGCCTTTGAACCATTCCCAAAACTCCGGATCGTCAATCAGATCGCGATACGCTTTCATGGATCCGTCAGAAATCTTGTTCATGATCACTTCTGTCTCATCTCCTTTTTTGATCTCTTTCTGGCCTTCGCCTCCGGTTACACGCGCAACTGCGTTCACAATCTGTTCGAGATGGCGCCGTGTAATATCAGGCAGAGAGTACCGGAAGGAGATGATTTCGCCTTGTTCCGTAAATCGAATTCGTCCGTTATTGCTGATGGACGGTAATGCCAAGATCGCACGGTTCGATCGTCCGCCACCTCGGCCAACGGTTCCGCCTCGTCCGTGGAAGAGCCTGAAATCAACATCATATTCCCGAAGAACGCGTCCAAGTTCCATCTGCCCTTTTTGAAGAGCCCAGTTGGCCATCCAGTACCCACCATCTTTATTACTGTCGGAATATCCCAGCATGATTTCCTGGAAATTCTCCCGTGCATCCAATTGCTGTTTGTAGAGATCGTTAGTGAGAATCGTTTCCACAAGTTCAGCGCCTTTATCCAGATCTTCAATGGTTTCCAGAAGTGGAACAATGTCGATTTTACTCTGAACTTTTCCATTCTCAATCCACCATAAACCACTTTCTTTGGCAAGAATCGCAACTTCAAGCATATCGCTTACACCGTGCGTCATACTGATGATATAGCTTCCAAACGCATTCTCATCCAACTCAAGAATCTGGTTGATGAGCTTAAATACATCAAGAATCTCAACCGTAGCCGGTTTTAGTTTTGCATGCTTTGGTGCCAGTGGTCGCGGATTTCGAAGCTCCTGCATCAGGATGTCTACTTTCTCAGCCTCATCCAATTTGGAATAGTTCTCGTGAACATTCGCAGCTGAAAGCAGATTTTTTACAGCATTCTCGTGCACTCCACTATGCTGACGAATATCCAGGGCAGCCAGGTGAAATCCGAATGTGTTTGCACGAATTCTTAAATCATTGAATTCACCAAACTTGGCAATATCTTCAAGACCACTTTCGATCAGTGATTCCGCAATCAGGTCCAGGTCTTCAATAAAATCACTCGCTTTGTATGATTTGGATGATTCAAGAATCTCCTGCTCGCTGCCTTTCAAATCATTCAACATATTCCGCAGGCGATGCATGATGTGCGTAATTTTCCGCCGATAGGGTTCATTCTTATAGTGACGCTTATACTGAGGCGTCAACGGCACTTCCTTTTCATCTTTCTTCAACGACTTCGCGAGTTTATCAGAAACCGGCACCAAATTATGTGATATGGAAAGATACCGCCGGGTCTTTTCAAGCTCATTCAGGTACAACTTCAACGCTGCTTTGCGATGTTCAACCAAGGTTTGCCATGTAACGTCTCGCGTTACATTCGGATTACCGTCACGGTCACTTCCAATCCATGACCGGTACTTCAGAACAATCGGCAGATCGGGAGTTTTATCATACTGCTGAGTAAATGCATTTCGGATGTCATCATACAACCGCGGAACCGTATTCCAAATGGAATTCGTGAAATAGAACAGTCCGTTTTCCACCTCATCTTCAACGGTTAATCGCTCCGACCGAACTTCATCCGTCGAGATCAGCAAAGCAATTTCATTGATGATCTGCTTCAATTGAGAATCGCGTTCATTTGGCGTGAGCCGGGGATCATCCACATCACCAATCATCGCCGTAATATTTTCCTGCTTATTCAGGATACTGCGGCGGCGTGCTTCCGTCGGGTGAGCAGTGATCGTTGGCTGAATATCCATCTTATTGAAGAGCTCCAGCGCATCTTCGTAACTAAATCCTTTTTTCTTGAAAAACTTCAGCGCATCCGCAATACTTTCCGGCCGCGGATGTTCAACATCAATTTTCCGGGCACGTTCTCTGTTTATTCGAATAATTTCATGTTGTTCGAGAGAGTTCACCAAGTGAAAGAAAATGGTTGTTAATCGAAGCAGATCACGAATCTGTTCGATATCCATCTCTTCAATCCGTTCAACAAGTTGCTTGTTGAATTTGTCTCCAGAATCGCCAAAAGCTTTTGCAGATAGCTCGGGCAGTTCAGCAGAGAGTTTTTCCAGGGATTTCAGATCCCGCTGTTGAAGATATTCCTCTAAAAAACCGGTTAGTGTAATCAGGTTTTTTGTGAGAGGATCGCTAATGTTGGCAGACTCGGCGTAATGTCGTATAGTTTCTTTCCAGGTCATCATAACTCATTTTAAAATTTGGTAGAGCTATAGATACCCAATATTGCTCATAAAATCATCATCCATTTGGAGATTTCGCGAGTCGGAAGCGCTTTTATTATAATTAGATAGCAATTAAATAAATTACAAACGGCAAAGATGTAATTTTTTGAGGATTCAATCCGAATTTTTTAGAAAATCATGAATCCTTTCCGCGAGCCATTTTCTGAACTCAGGAGTTGTGGGAGGCGAGTGTTTACAGTCTGCCATCAATCTGGTTTGAATATCAGGATTATTTGATTTCAGTTTCTCAACCATCGGCCTGCCGGGGAATGAAATGTCTTCCTCTCCTGCAAATACGATGGTTGGAATCGTCCACTGTTTAAGAGTTTGATCCGAAATTAACGGAGGGATTCGTAAGTCAGGTTTAAAATGTGTAAAAGCATCACCGATGTAGTGTCCCCAGTCCTCATCCCAGGTAGTTAGAAGAGGGTCTACAAATTTTCTGAGTTGCTTTTCTGATTTGTTGAATTGATACATAATTGATGGAATAGCCATCTTTTTAATACCCTCCCAGGTTGATCCGTGAACAATTCCAGCCGGAACAATCAACACCAGATTTTTTACTTTTTCAGAATAGACGTCAGCAAATTGGAGCGCCGCAAAACCACCAAGGCTCACTCCCAGAAGGTTAATCTTTTCAAGTCCGAGTTCATCTATAATTTCAAGAAGCCAATTAGCAAATGAGTTGTCTTTGTAGGAGAAACGTGTTTCCAATCCCCGAACAGATTGACCTGGCAAATCCGGTGCAATGATATGATAGTGATCTAACAATAACTGCAGTTCAGATGCCAAATGAGCCGAACTTGTCAACATGGAATGCAGACAAAAAAGCAGAGGTTTTGACTCATCACCTACTTTTAAAACATGATTTAATCCAAAAGATGTTTCTATATAAATGGATTCAGTTGGTGCCTCAATTTTATTTAAATACCTCTGGTACCATTCTTCAAGTTTCTGTCTTCCCTTCTCATCCCGAAATATTTTACTCTTCATACCCGTCTCCGTTTATTTTACTAATCGAAATTTATAAAAATGACTTCATAATCACTCACTTTAAAGCTTTTTATCTTAATATTTTTCAGTTCATTCCTTGAAATATGTATTATTGTAAAGCCAAAACTTGCTTAAAATTTAAAATGACTCATTATGGATAACAGCATATCAAGAAGAACTTTTCTAAAACAAACGGGATCAGCACTGGTTGTATCTACTTTAGGATTTCCAAATATCATCATCCCGCAAAGCAATGAAAAGCTTGGTGTGGCATTGGTGGGATTAGGGAGCTACAGCAGAGGACAATTGGCGCCCGGACTTCAGCAGACCGAACACTGTGAATTGAGAGGAATTGTAACCGGTTCACCTGAAAAAATCCCGGAATGGCAAGAGCAATATAACATCCCCGATGGCAATGTCTACAACTATGAAAACATGCACGAACTCGCTAATAATGATGACATTGATATTGTATACGTTGTGGTTCCAACGGGATTGCATGCCAAATACTCTATTATAGCCGCGGAGGCCGGAAAACATGTGTGGTGCGAAAAACCAATGGCAATGAACGTGGAAGAGTGCCAGGCGATGATTGATGCCATGCAAGACGGTAAACAGCTAGCGATTGGATATCGATTGCAGCATGAACCGAACAATCTGGCGATTATGCGTTATGCCAAAGAAGAACCTTTTGGAGCTGTAACGAATGTAAAAGCCGGTGCCAGTTATGACGGTTATCATGAAGATGGAAACTGGAGAAAAAATGCGGAACTTGGCGGCGGCGCTCTTTATGATATGGGAGTCTATTCTGTAAATGCTCTTCGATATGCCACAGGACTTGAACCGGTTGCTGTTCGCGGAATACAAAGTGTAGTTCGTAAAGATGTGTACAGAGAAGTGGATGAGATGACCCGATTTGAGTTTCAATTCGAAAATGGAATGACCTGTTTTGGAGAGACCAGTTTTGGAAAATCAGTGAACTACCTGGAGGCAAACTATGAGGATGGGTGGGCATACCTGAAACCGTATCAATCTTACACCGGGGTGAATGGCCGGGCAAGTGATGGAACTGTTCTGCCTGAAGATCCCAATGATCAGCAAGCCCGCCAAATGGACAGAGATGCCCTCGCCATCAAACAAAATGAGGCTAATGTAGCCACCGGTGAAGAGGGATTAAAAGATATCCGAATTATCCAGGCAATTATGGAAAGTTCGGAGAATGGTGGAGAGTGGATTGAGCTTGGCTAAATAGCATGTAGTCCCCTCTAGAGAGGGATTTAGAGGTGTGTTTACTTGTTCCGAAACTCTGCTTCGGAACAGCGCCTTGAAGCTCCGCTTCTACTAAAATCTGTAAGGTTTCTGCGAAAAAGAGTTCATACTATAAAGAACTCCCTATGAGCAGAAGCCGATACAAAATCTACGAAACAGAATACCCCTATTTTCTTACAAACAGCATAGTTGAAGGTATTCCTTTATTTGCCAACCGTGAAATTTCAGACTTTATACTCAATGCCCTCCAATTTCTTCAGGAAGCGAGAGAAGTAGACGTTTATGCCTATGTTATAATGGAAAATCATATCCACTTTATTGCAAAAAATGATGATTTAACGAAAAACTTACAAAGATTTAAATCTTACGCAGCTCGTCGAATTATAGATTTTCTCAAGAATGGGAATCATCATACGATATTAAATCAATTAATGCGAGCAAAACTATCTCATAAACATCAAAGCGAACATCAAGTATGGCAGGAGGGTTTTCATCCGAAACAGATAACCACCCCTGAAATGATGCTACAAAAGATAGAATACATTCATCATAATCCAGTAAAACGAGGATATGTTGATGCACCCGAACACTGGAGATATTCTTCAGCTCGCAATTATTTAGAGTTGGAATACTTGATTCCAGTTACATTGTACAAGGGTTAAATAGAAGCTGAGCTTCTATTTTGCATTCCAAAGGAGACCTTTGGAACGAGTAACTCAAATCTCAAATATCTTTCAAATCCCCGAGTGAAACAGGATTTAAATATGGCGACACAAATTCCCGTTTCCACCAATTTCCGGTTTCACGTTTTTCTTTGAAACTGGTGAACTCATAATTGTAGAGTCGGGCACGAATGTATTTCGGCGGAACGCCTTCAAAAGGATTATTTTTGATCAGTTTTAAAGTCGGCTTATCATCTTCTAAAAATCTACGGATCAATCGCACGAGCCAAGGCGCATTTCGGATTCCACGCATAGCTGCAAACCACATCTGCCAGTCGAGCCGAAAATGATACGGGGCAATCTGTGGTGGCATTTTGGACGGATCGGTTGGTTTGCCTTTGAACTCGTACGCTTTCCATTCGGTATTTTCATTGATCTCTTCGTCTGTCGTCCCTTCAATCACAATCTCTCTTCGATTTCTTGTCACCGATCCAAAAGCTCCATACGTATTCACGAGATGAACCGGGTTAAAACTGAAATTCATTTTTTGTGATGGAGAGATCATGTTCATGACTGGACCTTTGCTCATCCAGATTACAGCCAACGCCAACAGAATAGTCAGTATCCAAAACCATGATGGCGACACGGTCCTTACCGGAATGGAAACGGAAATAATTGATTGCAGGAATGAATCACTCAATCCGCTTGTAGCAAGTACGAGTGTCATCCAGTTCAGCCATGAGTAGTTCCCGCTGACAATCAGGTAAAATTGCGATCCCATAATCAGCAACGCGGCAATAGACGCAAATGGTTGAGGGAAGAATAGAAACCAAACCGCAATAAGCTGAACAAAATGATTCCCCAGCGTCTCAAATTTATGATAACCTTCCGGTAAATTATGGAAGAACCAACTGAGCGGATTGGGTATCGGTTGGGTTTCATGATGGTGATTCATACAGGTCAGCTCCCGCCAGCAAGAATCGCCCCGCATCTTTATCAGGCCGGCACCAAACTCAACCCGAAAGACCAGCCATCTTAAAATAAAAATCACAAAAATGGATGCTTCAACCTGCAACGGCCCTAAAAAGATCACATAAAAACCGGCCTCCAGCAGAAGTGATTCCCAACCATATCCCCAGAAAATCTGCCCCACATTTACGATCGATTGATACAACACCCAAAGCAATAACCAGATCAGCATGGAGACCCAGATCGGGCCCATATCAGAAATACCAAATACCGTCAGAAATGAAAGAATTACTCCGGTCCAGGCAATCATATTGAAGAATGAATCGGAGTATTTCCAGTGAAAAATACTGGGGGATTTCTTAAACGGAATTCGATCCAGAAAACGTCGCACCGGGTACAAACCATTCTCACCAACAAGAGGTTTGAATTGATTGAGCGCAACAAGAAATGCAATCAGGTAGGAAAGCCCCACCCCTCGCTGTATGACAAATCGGGCAAGCCAGTAACTATCGCTGTAAATACCTTCCAGCATGACGATGAATGATCGGTTAATATCAACTACATAACAATGTATTTATAAAACAGGAAGACGTGTTAATTAGTTTGGCCTCAATGATTTATAATTTTATTTCACTCTTTCCTACTTTTCTCTCTTAAGATAATCACCGGACGGAATCTGAGTCAGGCCGTCAACTGGTAAATCATATAAATAAATCCAGGCTGTAATTTCATCTCTCTCTAAAATCACCGGCACCTGTTTTCTTATAAATGCGTGCGGTTTGGGATCCATCGGGGAACAGCCCTCATACCGATCCAGTTTGGAAAGCACTTCAAACCTATCGACCATTTTATAGACCTCACCATGCACAACATCGTTTTCATTATCTGAAGGTATAACTCCGGGATACCAATCGATTTCATAGAGTTTCCCTCGAAATAACGCTTCTCCAATATATTCTGCATGATCATCTAAAACGGCCCGAGCTGGGGAGGGAATATCTTTTCTCAGAGATCCGTAAACAAAAATATATTCCGTTGCCATGCTTCTCTACTTAGGAAAAGAGGGATGATTGATAATTCCCTTGATCTGTTTTTTGTGATGGATGATATGAGTCAACATAAAATCCAACGCCTGTTTCATATTAATCATCCCGACACGGGGATGCTTTAATATTTCGCTCCTTAAGGTTTCTTCATCCAGATCTTTAATGAGTGATTTTAATTCTGACCGCACCGTTCTCCAATCGGATTTTAACTTGTCATACTCCGGATCTTTTCCGGTGGAATCTGTAATTCTTGGCGCCGTGTATTTAAACGGAAGGCTGAAAGCGATCTTCAAAACCAGCATCCTAAGTCTAGACAGAAAACCGGAAGTTTCGAGCTGTTCATTCGAATTCGCTTTTCTCTTCATGTAGATCAGAGACAGTTTTTCGGAGGTCATAAGATGGAGCGCCACCTGGAGAGAGTTCCACTTTTTGGGATCGATACTGTAATGACGTTGTTCATCATTCAGAGAATCCAGATCAGCAAAAATTTCAGCCAACTGATCCTCCATCTTCTCAAAAATATCCAAGCATTTTTGTTTGAATTCAGTGTCTGACATGTATCAAAAATAAGAGTTGAATTGCCTATTTCAACAAGTCTTCAAGAAAGTCTTTTAATAGGACCGTGCTGTTGTGCTCTTCATCTTTTGAAGCGTAGACAAAGGTTACCGTTTCATTTTCTTTGATGATCTCCAACAACTCCTCAACATGCTCAGACCCGAAAAGCTCTTTGCGATATTTCTCTTTAAACTCCTCCCACTTCTCGGGGTCATGATCAAACCATTTTCTTAAATCATGACTTGGTGATACTCCCTTCATCCATCGATCCAGTTGAGCCCTTTCTTTTGATACGCCCCTTGGCCACAACCGTTCGGTTAGAATTCGAACGCCGTCTGATTCGGCCGGATCTTCGTACACTCGTTTGGTTTTAAGCATATTTTTTAAAATTTACTCTGTTGTTCACCTTGTTCACATTTCTTGCAATATAAGATTTCACCGAGCATAGATTTTCTCCCTTCCGCGGTTGTCACCCAAGGCCGAAGCTGCCAGGGCGGATCATGCCGAACATGTTGGGTATGACCACATTTCAGATCGGCTACCCAGTCGCCATGTTCATCTTTGTGAAATCCAACAATGGGTTGTTTCATACTGATTATTTTTTTTCATCCAGTATTTTTTGAATGTTCAGATTTTGGATAGCACTTACCGCAGCTTCTATCGCACCTTCATTACACAATCCACTCATCGAGGCATTCTGAAATCCTTCTCTGGTAGCTTGAATACAAGCTTCTTTTACTTTTTCAGCGATTTGATATCGTTCTTGTTCGTTCATTTCTCAATTCTTTTTAAAGGAATGTAGCCAAACTTTTTCACCATCTCTATTGATGGAATGGAGAATTCAACAGTTCAAAAAAAACTATTTAAGACATCTTTATCTTAAATTCACAATTGAGTGCTATTCTATAAATAAGACAAAAGAGTCTTTTATTATAAATAAATCTCAAGACAATGAATGTACTACAGAAAACACTCACACTACTCACAATTTTACTATTTGTAGCGACTTCACAATTTGCCAATGCTCAAACATCTGAGTACACAATGGATGGCATGACATTCGGCATGCCGGAAGCTGAAGTTTACACAGAAGATTATGACGGACCTCCCGTAGTTGGCGAATACATCACCATGTTGCCAAACCTTGCCCCTCTCGATTATGAAGGCAATAAGCATCACGACATCCGCCTGGATGTTTTGGCACAGGATATCGAAGTGGCGAATGGTGTAAGATATCGGGCGTGGACGTTCGGCGGAACTGTTCCGGGACCTGTCATCCATGTTCGTGAAGGCGACAAAATCACTTTTACCATGAAAAA
>CAYRDO010000099.1:0-14991 GCA_964422985.1 uncultured Rhodohalobacter sp.
TATCCGAATCTGAAAGCGCAAATCTGGAAAGGAAATTATCACACAATTCGCTCTCTGTTGAACTGTCTCGAGCGGTTAGAAACGCAGCAATCATAACTCTGATATTTTTGAATTGTTGTGTGGCATGATCTTACAAAGATTTTTTGTATGATTAATGGAGTCTTTACGAAACCTGTGATATAGTGATTGTGAAGGTCCTTGCGAGTGATCCGTCAGGCGACGGTGAGCGTGGCAATCTCCAAATGATGGATGAGATTGCTTCCCTTTGTTCGCAATGACGACAGAGTTTTGCAAAGCATCCCAATTCGTTCTTTATCCAAATTAAAAAGTCACTGCCATGACACGAGACAGAGTAAAAGTTGTACTCCTGATTATTGTTTTCGCATTTCTTTGCGTTCCTCTATTTCAGAGTTCAGTTTGGGCCCAGGATTCAGATTCTTCCCAAGAACCTGATCGGGAATACAGGCTGGAATCAAAAATTACAGGATATACAGGAATTGGTGGACAAATCGCAGGTGTTCGAAATCCCGTTTTGCGGGCTGAGCAGGGTGAGGTCGTCAAAATTACGATCGTGAATGGAGAAACGCTCGCTCACGATCTTGTGATGGAGCAATTGGGAATTCGCACCGATATCATTGTTGATGAAGGTGCAACAGCAAGCATCACATTTACGGCCGAACAGAGTGATACCTATTTTTGCAGCATCCCTGGGCACCGTGCGACAATGGAAGGACAATTTGAAGTTGTAGAATCGATGGGTGGAGGAGAGATCGCCGAAGGAGTGGTTCCACGGAAAGATGGAAGACCTTTAAATTTTAATTTTGAAATGGGTTCCTTGCGTGATTGGACTCCTAAGGGAGATGCGTTTACAGATTCTTCCGTTTTGTATGATGCTTCACAACTCTACAGTGAAGAGGCTGATTTGGGTTTTAACGACTCCTATTTTCTCAGTAGCGGCGGAACCCGGCGTCACCAGCAAACCGGAACGCTGACTTCGGTGTCTTTTGAAGTGACTCATCCATATGCGTCGTTTCTGGTTTCAGGTGGAGCATTAGAAGGTACGCGTGTTGAACTGGTTCGGGTAGATACGGAAAAAGTATTTTTTGAGATCACGGGGAACAGTCATGAACGGCTCCGACCGGTTGTCGTAGATCTTCAGGATCAAATGGGCGAAGAGATCTTCATTCGTTTGGTTGATGAAGAAACAGGAGAAGTGCCGGAAATCGCGTACATCAGCCCAAATAAATGGGCGCACATCGCTTTTGATGATTTTCGATTTTACGAGGAGCGTCCTTCTTTCGTGAATGAGATCAGCCCGGACGATATCGTGGTACTGCCGATGCGTGATATCATCAAGAATTCAGGACTATCTGGTGAAGATG
The DNA here is from genome assembly GCA_964422985.1 of uncultured Rhodohalobacter sp. Classification (GTDB taxonomy): domain Bacteria; phylum Bacteroidota; class Rhodothermia; order Balneolales; family Balneolaceae; genus Rhodohalobacter. The sequence continues at coordinate 1,383 of CAYRDO010000099.1, forward strand.
CTGTTAAGGAAATGGAGGTTCCTGAGGGATTCAACGTTCAATTGGCAGCCAGTGAGCCGGATGTGGTTCGACCGATTGCGATGGCGATTGATGACCGGGGACGAATCTGGATTGCAGAAGCTCATACCTATCCCGAAAAAGCACCGGCAGGAGAGGGTGGTGACCGACTTTTGATTTTTGAAGATACCACCGGCGATGGTAAGCTCGATAGCCGAAAAATTTTCATGGAGGGATTAAATCTCATCAGCGGATTTGAGCTTGGTTTTGGCGGCGTATGGGTCGGCGCTGCGCCGGAGCTGCTCTATATTCCAATCGATGAAAGCGGAGACAAGTCAGCGGGACCGCCGGAAGTTTTACTGGATGGCTGGGGATATGAAGATACGCACGAAACCCTGAACAGCTTTCGCTGGGGACCGGACGGATGGTTGTACGGAACACACGGCGTTTTCACACACTCGATTGTTGTAAAGCCCGGAGCCTCAGATGAAGAACGGCAAAAGATAAACGGCGGGGTTTGGAGGTATCATCCCACCCGGCATGAGTTTGAGGTTTTTGCAAATGGAACGAGTAATCCTTGGGGAATCGATTTTAATGATTATGGCCACTCGTTTATTACAGCATGCGTGATTCCTCACATGTTTCACATTGTGCGGGGTGCTCGTTATGATCGACAGGCCGGAGAGCACTTCAATCAGTATACCTATAACGATATTCAGACGATTGCCGATCATGTACACTGGGTTGGAGATCGAGGTCCGCACGCCGGGAATTATCGTTCGGGATCAGCGGGTGGAGGTCACGCTCACGCAGGGGCGATGTTCTACATGGGCAACGACCACTGGGGACTCGACCGCAATGCCATCTGGATGAACAACATTCACGGCTATCGTGTCAATACCGATCACATTGAGCGGGAGGGATCAGGCTACACAGCATCTCATGGCGAAGATTTTTTGAAGACTCACGATTCCTGGTCGCAATGGCTGGATTATCGAATTGATCCCGCCGGCTCAGTCTTTGCGATTGATTGGTATGATAAAAACCAATGCCACAGCCCGAATCCGGATGTCCATGATAAAACGCTCGGACGCATCTATAAAATATCTCACGAAAAAGATGGATGGGTTCAAACCGATCTGACAGAGAAATCAAGCCTTGAGTTGGTCGAACTTCAGCTTGAAGAAAACGAGTTTTATGTCCGCCATGCACGAAGACTTTTGCAGGAACGCGGTGCAGATGAAGAGGTGCATCAGGCTTTGTGGGAAATGTTCGAAGGCAATCCGGACATCACCCGAAAACTGCGGGCATTGTGGGCTTTGTACGTGACTGAAGGCTTAAGTGAATCTGAATTGATAGATCTCACAAATCACCAAAATGAGTATGTACGAAGTTGGGCAGTACAACTGATCGCCGATGACGGACAAATCAATCAACAAGCATTGAACCGATTTGCAGGAATGGCGGAAAACGACTCTTCTGCAATGGTACGATTACAACTTGCTTCAGCACTACTTCAGGTTGAACCAAGCGAGCGATGGGAAACTGTTGAAGGACTTATTGCATGGAGCGAAGATGCAGATGATCATAATCTCCCGTTGATGGTTTGGTATGCTGCCGAACCACTGGCTGAACTGGATGCTGAACGAGCAGCTGACCTTGCGATGAATACCGAACTGCCCTATGTGTTATCATACACCATTCAGAGGATTGGAGCGATTGGAAGTGATCAGTCGAGGGAAACTTTGCGACAGATTGATCAGGAACTTCAAGATTTAGAAAATCCCAGCCAATCCGATCATGAAGCCCGGGCAACTATCAATCAACTCTTGAGCCGGGCTGAGTAATTTGTCATAAAAAAAAAATCAAATGAAGAAACCACTTTTCGTTTATATATCTGTATTCGTTCTGGTACTCGGTTGGTTCTACTATTCCGGTTCCCAGGATGATGAAAATGTCGAAGAACAGAATCCCGACTTCGAAAAAATCCAGTTGTCATCGGATTTTTTTGCTGAAGGTGTGGCGGTTGGAGACCTGAATGGAGATGGTCAGCCTGATATCGCTGCCGGACCGTATTGGTACGAGGGACCGGAATTTTCAAACCGACATGAATTTTATGAGGCAGTGGCATTTGATCCTCTGGAGTATTCGGAAAATTTTATTGTCGAGATTGAAGATGTTAACGGTGACGAAATGGCCGATATCCTGATTGTAGGTTTTCCGGGTGAGGCTGCTCATTGGTATGAAAATCCCGGAAATCCGGATGGCTATTGGGATCGTCATTTGATCCATGATAGTGTGGATAATGAATCCCCGCGGTTTTACGATTTGAATGAAGATGGGAATCTTGAACTGGTATTTCACACCGAAGGAGTTTTGGGATTTGCCACACAGATCGATTCTGATCCAACTGAACTATGGGAATTTACTCCGATTTCAAAAGAGTGGGAGTGGGGCGCATTTACGCATGGGTTGGGAATTGGTGATATCGATGGAGACGGCCTCGAAGATATCATTAAAAAAGAGGGCTGGTGGAAAAATCCCGGGAGTGATTCGCTGGATTCGATCTGGGATTTTAACGAAGTGAATTTTGGAGTTGATAATGTTGGCGGGGCTCAGATGCATGCTTATGATGTAGATGATGATGGACTTAATGATGTGATTACCTCTCTGAATGCACATGGATGGGGGCTTGCGTGGTATCGACAAATTCGGGAGGGCGAGACAATCACTTTTGAGAAGAACCTGATCATGGGCGATTCTCCCGAACAAAATGAATATGGTGTGGCTTTTGCGGAGCTTCATTCAATAAATCTGGTGGATATGGATGGCGACGGCGTGAAAGACTTGATCACAGGAAAACGCTGGTGGGCTCACGGTCCGGATGGAGAAGATTTTCAGAGAAATCCTGCTGTGCTGTACTGGTTTGAACTTGAACGAACGGACGATGGTGTGACTTTTATCCCACACCAAATTGATGATGATTCCGGGGTGGGAGTGGAAGTAGATACCGAAGATCTGAATGAAGACGGACAGCCCGATATTGCGATCAGTAATAAGAAGGGTACGTTTGTTTTTATAAACCGCCTGGAGACCGAAATCTCGCAAAGTCCCGCAGATTAATTCGCTGATCTTCGCGAAGACTTTGCACAACTCAGCGGAAAACTCCGCGAAACTTTGCGAGAAATACCTAATTTGGAAAAGGATATGAACTCAAAAATTTTACCGCTTTTATTTGTTCTGATTTTAGTACTAGTTGGAAATCTCCATGCTCAGAACGGTGAATTAATTTCGCTTTTTAACGGAGAGGATTTAAGTGGCTGGAACGGAAATTTCGAAAACTGGGAGGTTATTGACGGAATGATCGTCGGTAAATTTACGGAGATTCCTCAGAATCAATTCATCTGGCATGATCAGGAAGTGGAGGATTTTCGATTGACGTTACAGGTTCGGATTGGGAGCGAACAAGGCAATAGCGGTGTTCAGTTTCGAAGTGAAGCGTTGCCGGGCGGACATGTCCGCGGACCTCAAGCGGATATCGGCGAGGGATATTGGGGAAAACTCTACGAAGAACACGGCCGTGCCTGGTTGTGGGACGACGACCGATGCGCTCAGCATGTGAATACAAACAGTTGGAATGAGTATGAAATCCTGGCGGTAGGCAGTCAAATCCAAACGGCTCTCAACGGTCACCTCTGTGTAGATCTGGATGATCCGTATATAACGCGAAGCGGAATCATCGCTCTTCAACTACATGCAGGCTGGGCACCGGCTGAGATCCTTTTTAAAGAGATTGTTCTTGAGGAAAATCCGGAGTTTACTTTACAAACGGTTGATTGAGGGGAATAATTGAGATCGATAAAGATCACTATATAATCTAACTAACAAACTAATTTTATGGCTGTTGTCTACCTGATTCTCAGTATTGCACTGATCATTCTTCTCACTGCCCGGTACAAAATGCATCCGTTTATCGTGCTCTTCCTCGTTGCACTTTTTTATGGGATCTGCGTTGGAATGCCGTTTGATGAAATTATCACCTCCGTCAACGAAGGCTTTGGGAATACACTTGGGGGAATAGGATTACTCATTGTTTTTGGGGTGATTATTGGTGCTTTTTTAGAACACTCAGGTGGTGCCTATAAAATTGCTGAAAAAGTGTTACAGATGACGGGGCGAAAACGGGTTCCTTCTGCGATGGGAATCATCGGATGGTTTGTTTCAATCCCGGTTTTTGCTGACAGTGGTTTCATTCTTCTATCACCCCTTAATAAAAGTCTTTCCAAAAAAGCGAAAATCACATTATCAGCTTCTGCAGTCGCACTTGCGCTTGGATTGACCGCCTCTCACACGCTCGTTCCTCCCACGCCCGGACCGATTGCAGCAGCAGGAATTTTGGATGCAGATATTGGCTTGGTAATGCTTTTGGGAGTTCCGATCAGTGCGATTGCACTTTTTGCAGGACTGATTTTCGCCAATAAATATGTCTCACGAACCTACATCGATCCCATTCCCGAGATTGATGAGCAGGAAATGAAAGAACGCATGCAGAAAGCGCCGACGGCTTTTAAATCATCGCTCCCGGTGTTTGTACCGATTCTTTTGATTGTCTTACAATCAGTCATCAACATGTACGAGATTGCACCGGGCAATGCATTTGTAAATATTCTACTGTTTTTAGGTGAACCGATGATCGCCTTGTTGATCGGGATGTTTCTTGCCTTTTTGCTGCCAAAAAACTTTGAGTGGGATATGATCTCAACCAGTGGCTGGGTGGGGGATGCTCTGAAAAATGCTGCCTCCATTATTTTAATTACCGGTGCGGGCGGAATCTTCGGAAAAGTATTACAGAATTCAGATATCGCGGCACTTCTGGGATCCACACTTTCAGATATCAACCTGAGTATTTGGCTGCCATTTTTGATTGCAGCTTCCATTAAAACCGCACAGGGATCTTCAACCGTGGCGCTAATTACAACGGCATCGATTTTAACGCCGATGATGGGCACTCTCGGTTTCGAAACCGAACTTGAAAAAGCGATGGTTGTGATTGCGATTGGAGCAGGGTCGTCGGTCTTTTCTCACGCCAACGACAGTTTCTTCTGGGTGGTGACGCAGCTCTCCGGAATGGATACCAAAATGGGTTATCGACTCTTCAGTTTGGGAACATTTGTTTTGGGTCTGACCGGCGCGAGTACACTGTTTTTGTTGTATTTGATTATAGGATAGATTTAGTAGACAGTAGGCAAGGAGCAGTAAACAGTAAGCAATTGGCAGTAGGCAATGGTTTTTTACTCAAATGACGATTAAGAACTTAAGGTTAGAGATGAATTCGAGGGGTAGTGGGAAAGAATCTTGTAAAGTATTACGCATTTAAAATAGAAGCAGAGCTTCACTTCGAGCGTCCCGAAGGTGGACCTTCTAAATGAGTAAGAGACCATCATCAATAAAATTTAATGGATTCGTAAAGAAAGCTTTAAGAAGATTGCTTGAAATATTCTTATATCACTATTTGAACGTTAAATCTACCACAAAATCAGAACATCAAAATGGAATCAAGACAAAACCGGATCAAAAAAAGACTGTTTGTTACACTGTGTTTGGCTTTACTTACAATACCGGCATTCGCTCAACATTCACATGAACACACACACGACTATAGGAAAATTGTGTTTCCCGATATTCCGGGCTATCACACACTCAGTACGGATCTTCATATGCATACCGTTTTTTCCGACGGAAGTGTTTGGCCAAATATCCGAACGGAAGAAGCTATTCGGGATGATATTGACGTCATCGCCATCACCGATCACTTGGAATATCAGCCGCATGAGGAAGATATTCCGAATCCGGATCGAAACCGATCGTACAACATTGCCCAAGAATCACTTCCCGCAGATAGTGATCTGATTGTCATTAACGGGTCAGAAATCACACGTGAGATGCCTCCGGGCCATTCCAATGCCATTTTTGTGGAGGATGCGAATAAGCTACTACAAGATGATTTTATGGTCGCATTCCGGGAAGCAAAGAATCAGGATGCTTTTGTTTTTTGGAATCATCCGCACTGGACGAATCATAGGAAAGACGGAGTGGCAAGGCTCTCGGATCTGCACAAAGAGTTGATTGCTGATGGAATGCTTCATGGGATTGAGGTGGTAAATATGACGACCTATTCAGAAGAAGCTCTGCAAATTGCGCTGGATTATGACTTAACGATTTTGGGCACGTCGGATATTCACGGTCTGATCGATTGGGAGTATGATGTGCATCACGGTGGGCACAGGCCAGTAACGCTGGTTTTCTCTGAAGAGCGAACGAAAGAAGGACTGAAAGAGAGCCTGATGAATGGAAATACAGTGGTTTGGTATAATGACTTTTTTATTGGTAAAGAACCGTTTATCGTCCCGCTGATTGAAGCATCACTTGAGCTTTCGGACATTGAATATATTGACGATACATCTGTCCTGAATGTAAAAATTACCAATCACTCCAGTTCAGAATATATCCTTAGGAATCTGAGTGAGTACACACTTCATCAGCAACCGGATGTGTTGACAATCGAGCCGATGTCAGAGGAAATTCTGAATATAAAAACTCTCGAACGCATGGATTCCGTAGAAATGCCTTTTGAAGTGCTCAATGCCGTAACCGCACCGGATCAGCATCCTCAAATTTCTTTAGTAATTGAAATCGAATAGTAATGGAATTCGTCACTCCTCTGATTTATAACCAATCCTCTAAATCATTGAAATTTTAAAAACAATGGTCCAAAGTGTATGATCAAAAAAATCGGCCTCTTGATACTGTTTTGCTGTTTGAGTTTTCCGGTTCTGTCTCAATCAGACTTAAAAACGGAGAACATAATCTTAATAACTTTCGACGGCCTTCGGTGGCAGGAACTGTTTACAGGAATTGATTCAACCCTGATGTATAATGAAGATTACGTTGATAATTCCGGTGAACTGAACGAACTTTTTTGGGCAGAAACTCCTGAGGAACGGAGGAAAAAGCTCATGCCATTTTTTTGGAATATCATCGCAAAAGAGGGACAGTTATATGGGAACAGACAATATGGAAGCAAGGTCGACGCCACGAATGGATTGTTTTTCTCCTACCCGGGTTATAGTGAAATTCTCACCGGTTTTGTGGACGAAAGTATTGACAGTAATGACAAAATCAATAATCCTAATAAAACGGTTCTGGAATTCGTCAATGAACAACCTGAATTTGGTGGAAAAGTTGCGGCTTTTGCTTCATGGGATGTGTTTCCATATATCATTAACACCACGCGGAGCGGTATTCCGGTAAATGCGGGCTTTGAACCTGTTGAGGGGGCTGATTTAACGGATCGTGAAATTTTTCTGAATGAATTACTCAATGAAATTCCGAGTCCGTGGGGATCAGTTCGGCTCGATGCGTTTACACATCACTATGCACTTGAGTACTTGAAAACGCGTAATCCCAGATTGCTGTACATCGCCTATGGCGAAACGGATGATTTCGCTCATAACGGTGATTATGAAGCAACCATCCATTCAGCTCATAGGACAGATGAATTCATTCGTGATTTGTGGAATTTTGTACAAAATGATGAACAGTATCGCGGCAAAACAACCTTCATTATAACCACAGATCATGGACGTGGAACACAACCGGTTGATCAGTGGCAGCATCATGGGGCGGATGTTGAAGGCGCAGAAGAAATATGGATTGCTGTTATCGGTCCCGATACACCGGCGCTTGGAGAGGTAAAAGAATCTTCACAACTTTATCAGAATCAAATTGCAAAAACAGCAGCAACTCTTTTATGACTGGATTTTCAGTATAAAGAACCTGTTGGTGATGAGTTTGAAACGGTGATCAGCAAACAGTAGGCAGTCAGCAAGCCTCAATTGGGATGTATCCATCATTTTTGATTTATTCAATATTCGATGTGAAGTCTTTGTCCATATCTTATAAATTCACGTATTTACGGTTTCTTACTATAAATCAACAATTCTATGAAAATTTATAAGACTGAAAGCGGAATTCTGATCAACCAAAACGATTCATTTTATCTTCTTGAGGATGAAGAGTGGGATTCCTTCATAAATGATGATAACCTGCTTCGGAAAACGGAAGATCTTATCAGTGAACAAGATCCAATTGAAAATGGTGAGCGATTGATTGAAAACGAATTGCTTCCTCCGATTTTCAGTCAGGAGATTTGGGCCAGCGGAGTTACCTATTACAACAGCAAATTGGGTCGACAAGAAGAATCCAAAGAAGCCGGCGGTGGTGATTTTTACGCGAGAGTCTACGTGGCCGATCGTCCGGAACTGTTTTTTAAATCCAATCGCCATCGTTGTGTGGGTTCCGGTGATGAAGTTCGAATACGAAAAGACTCCACTTGGGACGTTCCCGAACCGGAGCTCACGCTGCTGATCACATCACACCAAAAAATTGTGGGCTATACGATAGGCAATGATATGAGCTCACGGAGTATCGAGGGAGAAAATCCGCTCTATCTTCCGCAGGCAAAATCGTATGATGGCTCAGCTTCCATCGGACCCTGTATTTATGTGACAAATGAACCGCTACCACAGACTACAAAAATTGAGATGAGTATTCTACGGGATGGTTCAGAAATATTTTCGGATGAGATTGGAATCGACCAGATAAAACGTGAGTTTGATGAACTGGTCGGATATCTCTATCGTGAATGCACATTTCCGTTCGGAAGTTACCTGATGACAGGAACCGGAATTGTGCCCGGTAAAGATTTTACACTTCAGCCCGACGACGAAATTCATATTACCATTGAACCCATTGGAACCTTAGTCAACAAAGTTGCAAAATAACATGAGTTTACACGGTCAAAATTTTATTGGAAACGAAAAATCAGCAGACAATAACGAAACATTCAACGCAGTAAATCCTGCTACTAAAGATTCACTTGAACCGGCTTTTCATGAAGCTACGGAAGGTGAAGTGAATCATGCAGTTGAGAAAGCTGCCGATGCTTTCCTCGAATACAGCAAAAAGAGCTCAGATGAAAAAGCTGATTTTTTAGAAGCAATCGGCGATGAAATTATGGATTTGGGTGATGAGCTGATCAATCGGTGTATAAAAGAATCAGGTCTGACGGAAGGACGCCTGACCGGAGAGCGCGGGCGAACGGTCAATCAGCTAAAACTTTTTGCCGATGTAGTTCGAGACGGATCTTGGGTAGATGCCCGAATCGATACGGGAGATCCGGATGTTCGGAGCATGCGAAAAGCGCTCGGACCCGTAGGAATTTTTGGCGCCAGTAATTTCCCGCTCGCGTTTTCAGTGGCCGGAGGAGATACAGCATCAGCGTTGGCAGCCGGCTGCCCGATTGTGGTGAAAGCTCATCCATCGCATCCCGGAACGTGCGAATTGGTGGCCGAGGCAATCCTGAAAGCTGCTGAAAAAACCGGAATGCCGGAGGGCGTTTTCTCAATGGTGCACGGAACCTCGCATGAAGTTGGGCTGGCAATTGTTCGTCACCCAAAAATCAAAGCGGTTGGATTTACGGGATCTTATGGGGGCGGAAAGGCTCTGTTTGATGAAGCGAATAAGCGTCCCGAACCGATTCCGGTTTACGCCGAAATGGGAAGTACAAACCCTGTATTCATTCTTCCCGGCGCGTTGAAAGAACGCAAAGAATCGTTGGCTGAAGAATTGACCGGCTCGGTTTCATTGGGCGTGGGTCAGTTTTGTACCAACCCCGGGCTGATTTTTCACCAGGAATCGGAGGATGCGGCTTCGTTTCAAACGACGTTAACCGAGCAAATGAAAAACCTTTCAGCTGGTGTGATGCTGAACGAGGGCATTCAGAAAAACTATCAATCCGGACTGGAAAAACTGTCTGGTATTGCAGGAGTTGAGGTGCTGGCTCAGGGGCAAAATGATGAAAACGGATTTCGCGGATCAACAGCACTTTTTCGGGCATCAGCATCTGCTTATTTCAAGAATCAGAATTTGGAGGAAGAGGTATTTGGTCCATCCACGCTGTTGATATCATCCTCCGGAAAAGAGGAGATGATACGAGCAGCGAAGCAGTTGAGGGGACACCTGACGGCCACCATTCACGGTACGGAAGAAGACCTTGCTGAATATTCCGATCTGATCGAAATTCTCGAACAAAAAGTGGGACGAATTATTTTTAACGGGTACCCAACGGGCGTGAGAGTTTGTCACGCCATGATTCACGGCGGACCGTTTCCGGCCACAACCGACAGCCGAACAACCTCCGTCGGAACCACAGCGATTCGTCGATTTGCCCGACCGGTCTGCTACCAGGATTTTCCGAATATTACCCTTCCGGATGAACTAAAAAATGACAATCCACGCGGCATCTGGAGATTGGTGGATGGAGAGTTTTCTAATGAAGCAACCGGCTAATATGTAAATGACAAACTCCACAACCAGCGGTCCTCTTTCAAAATCATCCAATCGCATCGCGTCTATTGATATCTTGCGTGCGCTCACGATGGTGCTGATGATTTTTGTAAATGACCTTTGGACACTCACTGATATCCCGGCATGGTTGGGGCATGTGGCTGCCGGAGTAGATGGAATTGGCTTGGCGGATGTTGTCTTTCCTGCCTTTCTCTTTATTGTTGGATTGTCGCTTCCGTATGCGGTCAGTGCCCGCCGCAAAAAAGGAGACTCCGATTGGGAGTTGATCAAGCATATTCTTATCAGAACGTTTGCTTTGCTGGTGATGGGCGTTTACCTGGTCAACGGAGAAACCATTAACATTGAGGCTACGGGAATTGGCCACACTTGGAATACATTATGCTGCATAGCATTTATCCTGATTTGGAATGTGCACCGTAATGTTACCGAGACCAAATTATACCACGTGGGGAGAGCGATCGGTATCATCGGGCTGATTGTATTGGCATTTATCTACCGCGGTGGCGAAGATGGACTCGTTCGATTTGCTCCGCAGTGGTGGGGGATTTTAGGAATAATCGGATGGGCCTATCTTGTAAGTTCCCTGATCTTGGTGTTTTCGAAGAATAAGTTTTCAATCCTCTTCGGCGGATGGATCTTTTTTGCCGTACTAAGTATGGTTTCGGACGCCGGTTTGATTCCCGGATTTCTAACCTTTATCCCCGAAGCTATCATTGACGGAACCCTTACCGGGTTTACAATGGGCGGTGTGGTGACCTCATGGACGTTTCGCTATTACAGGCAAAAAAATCAACCCGGCAAAATGATCGGGATATTCCTGGCAGCTTCCGTGGTGTTGATTATTCTGTCGGTGATTGTTCGACCGTATTGGGGATTGGCAAAAATTGGAGCCACCCCGGCCTGGTTGTTTCTCTGCAGCGCGTTTACTTTGATCGCTTTTACAGTAATCTATTGGATTGCCGATCTGCAGGACAAAAAAGATTGGTTCAATATTATCAAACCGGCCGGAACCGATACACTTTTAACCTATTTAATGCCCTATTTCGTGCACGCCTTCATGGTCGTCTTCAGCATCAATCTGCCAGATTTTATGTTGACCGGAGTCATTGGTCTGATTAAATCATTCCTGCTTGCGATGCTGTGTGTTGGCCTTACCTATGTATTAAACAACACGTTTGTGAGGTTGAAGCTTTAAGAGACACAAACTTTATTTGGATTCAGAATGACTCTCTAAGAAAATTTTCAATCCCATGAAACCGGTTCCAAAAATTTAATCTTATCAATTTTGTCTGGATTAATTGGCTTGGGATTCTATTTTATTGATGAAAGACAACCATCCTTTAACTAATAGCTGTTTATGAAAAAGATTACCCTGCTACTATTCATTTCTCTGATTTGGTTCACATCTCAAGCATTTGCTCAGCAGCCGCTCGATAGTCTGTTGACCGTCCGCGGATTTGCCATCGCTGCTCCACAGGTGGATGAGGTCGATCGATTTGTAAAATTTATTGATGAGGAATTGGCACCGCGAAATGTCAATACCCTGATTTTGCGGGTTGATTACAACTATCAATATGAAAGTCGTCCTGAACTTCGAGATTCTATTGCACTCTCCAAACGTGATGTGAAAAAACTGGTAGCAGCAGGAAATAGAAATGGAATTCGGCTGATTCCGCAAGTCAATTTATTGGGGCATCAATCCTGGGCGGATGATCTTGGGAACTTACTCGAAGAATATCCCGAGTTCGATGAAACGCCGGATATTGAAATTCCGGATGAATATGAATGGCCGAATGAGGATGGACTCTATTGTAAAAGTTATTGCCCGTTGCATCCCGATGTTCACGATGTAGTTTTTGATATCGTAGATGAAATTGTTGAAGTGTTTGAAGCGGATGCCTTTCATGCCGGAATGGATGAGGTTTTTTATATCGGCCATGAAAATTGTCCGCGTTGTAACGGGCATGATAAAGCAGAACTGTATGCCGGCGAGGTGACAAAAATCAGGAACCATCTTGCGGATCAGGGAGTGGAACTTTGGATCTGGGGTGACCGTCTGATCGATGGAAAAACCACCGGAATCGGCATGTGGGAAGCCAGTATGAACAACACGCATCGCGCAATTGATCTTATCCCGAAAGATGTGGTGATCAACGACTGGCATTACGAAACCGCTTATCCCACAGCGGCGTACTTCGCGATGAAAGGGTTTCGGGTGATTTCTTGTCCGTGGAGAAATCCCGATGTAGCTGTGAAACAGGTGGAAGATATGGTACGATTCAGAGATCAATCCACAGAAGAGATGAAAGAACGATATTACGGCGTCATGCAAACGGTTTGGTCGGGGGCAGGTTCATTTATGGACGGGTATTATGAAAATCGGCTGGATGAAGAGCGTGGAGACAGCACACAGTGGAATACTTTTAGAACGATGTACGATGAAATCAATCAACTGGATAGTGAATGATAAATCAAATTATTACCCGAACTTACCGGTAGTTTACTTGATTAATTCACCTTGACAATCCATCACCATTTCTGCAGATTTTACGAGCATTGAAAGAATGTAGTTGAGGCAATAAAATATCCGTATTGTCTCAGATTTTGAATTCCAACCGGATACATAATCATAAAAGAATTCTTTACGTATGGAACTTGCAATACACAACTGGATGCGTGCCGAACCGATCGAAACCACAATCGAACGAATTGCACGTCTCGGCTACCATAAATTGGAAATTTCCGGTGAACCGGAATCATATGACACTCAAAAAGTCGGCAAACTATTAGAAGACCACGGTATTGGATGTTGGGGATCGGTTACTCTGATGATGGAGGAGCGAAATTTACTCGCCGCCGATGAAGATCAACGGGCTATGTCTATTCAGTATGTGAAGGATGTAGTGAAAATGGTAAAAGAGTTAAACGGAACGATGGTATCGGTTGTGCCGGGAACGGTTGGTAAACTGGTTCCGGATGGTCGGCCGGAAGAGGAATGGGAATGGGCCGTATCATCCATGAAAGAGATTTACGAATATGCTGAATCCCAGGAAATTCTCATTGGAATCGAGCCTATTAACCGATTTGAAACATATTTTATCAACAGGGGGGATCAAGCCCTTGCGCTTGCAAAAGAAGTAGGGCCCAATTGTGGAGTTTGCCTGGATGTTTTTCATATGAATAT
>CAYRDO010000100.1:0-14988 GCA_964422985.1 uncultured Rhodohalobacter sp.
ATAGGTAAATCCGTCATTCACTTCACTGATTCTTCGAACATTTCCGTTTTCCTCAATTCCCGTATCCGGTCCGGTTTGATTGGTGACCGTATTCGGTCCAATTGCCGGTTCTTCATTCACTTCAGTTCCCGCATCCCAGAGATAGATTTGGGAAGAAACATCACCGGTAACGGGGTTTTCGTCCTCATCAAACAGTGCGATTCCTTCATCCGACGGACCATAAAAAAGATCGTTTGTAGCGGCCAGCATTGTGGCAAATGTAAGGCGATCTCCCGGAACGGCATCAAAAGAAATTTCATACATACTGCCCGGTAAAACGGGGCCCGGTTCGGAGCTTCCTACAGTCATATTCATCACACCACTGCTTTCAACAGTGGTTTTTCCCATTAATGATTCACCTAACATCGCGGGATTTCCATCTTCTGCGATTGCTTCCAGTCCTTCTCCAAAATCGGGCATTCCTTCGATGTAAATCGGCATCTCTCCTTCAGCATGAACAGCCCAGGCACCGGGCGAGAGAGGAAATGTGATTCCAGAATTTTCTGATGTATACATTCCCAAGTCTGTTGGATTTCCATCTTCAGCAATGGCTTCAACTCCCTGATCGTAGTCTGCTTCTCCTTCTGTAAAGAGTGGATTTTCGCTTCTATGAATCACCCAAACGCCCGGAGAAATCGGCGCGGCGCGGTCGCCTTCACTTGTTTGAAGAGCCATATCTGAGGAGACATTTTCGATCGAAATTCTAAATTCCGCACCATCAATATGTTCAACTGAAACATTGACCACTTCAGATACTTCAGGATAGTCAAACGAATCGCTGCTGATATTTCCGATCAACTCCACCGTGCCGTTTTCCTCTTCACCGGTATCCGGTCCGGCCTGATTTCCTACCGTATTCGGGCCAACGCCCGGTTCTTCGTTTACTTCCGTGCCTGCATCCCACAAATAGATTTGCTCGGTTACATTGCCTGAAAATGGAGATCCATCTTCATTATAAAGTTGAATTCCTGATCCGTCCGGTGCATAGAACAGATCATTTGTTGCGGCAAGCATGGTTACGAACGAGATCTTGCTGCCCTTGCCTGCTTTCACAGTAAATTCGTATTCCTTCCCGGGAGTCACCGGTCCGGGACTTGCATCTCCTTTTGGAGTATTAAAAATTCCGGATGAAACAAATGGTTTTGCGGTCGATACATTCTCAATTGTTACGGTAAATGTTGATGGATCCGGATCATCAGAATCATTCAGATCACAACTGATAAACAGAACTATGGAGGTAAGTATGATGAGTAACTTTTTCATGGTCTCGTGATTTATGTAGTGGATTAGTGTTGTTCATCACTAAAAATCACGAAGCCATTGCTTCAGAAAATCACAAAAAACTAACAGAAGCGTATCATGTTAGTAACAGGATTCCATTTACCAAATTTCTGTCAGACCGGCATTCTCCCCGGTTAGTGGATCGTTTTCAGGTTTGGGCACTTTCTTGATGTTGTTATCGGCTTCCGGACGCTCTCCCTCTTTTCCTGTTTTCAAGTCATAACTGCTTCCGTTTGGATAGGCTCCCACAACTTCAAAATCACCGCTGGAACCGAGGTTTTTATGACCCACTCCCGCCGGGATGATGATTACATCTCCCGCCGAAACATCTATTTTGATGCCGCTCTCTCCTCCCATATGAAGTTTGGCATTCCCCGAGTAAACTCCCAACACTTCATGCGTATTACTATGATAGTGGTGATAACTGAACACTCCATTTCGCCAGGAGTTGTACCAATTATTTTGTTCAAATCGATCTTCCAGCCATCTTGCCCCTTCGCTGCCGCGTTCTTTAAAAGCACTTCTATAGACTAAAAGGGGAAGTGAATTATTTGGGATTTGTCCGTCATCCTCAAGAAAGAATTTTTCTGGTTTCATGATGCAAGTATATAAAATGATTTCAGCTTTCTTTTGAGGATTATGGAATGAGGAGTGTGGATTCCGCAAACCTCAATCCCCACTCCGCAAACCTCAATCCCCACTCCGCAAACCATATTCCTGTCTTCAATGATTAATGCTTTACACCAACCGGCAGAATCTTTGGATCAGCCAGCTCTTCGAAATCTTTATAATTCATTTTCACCAGTTCTTTATGAGTTCCGGCATTAAATGCGATCTCTTCATCCTCTGTCAAGGCCTCTGCTACCAGGGTTTCCATATCGTAGAAATTACCGAAAGGCGGCATCGCTCCTACTTCGCAATCAGGAAACATATCCTTAAATTCGGATTCTGTTGCCAGTTCAACCTCATCTACATTGAGTGCGGCCTTGATGGCATCAAAATCCACATCATGCGTGGATGGCAATACTACCATCTTTATATCTCCATCCGCTTTTACCATCACTGTTTTTACCATCTCCTTGCCCGGAATATGAGCAGACGCGGCAACCTCTTGGGCTGTAAATGCAGGTGAGTGTTTTACGACAACATATTTTTTACCGTGATCGTCTAAATAATTAATCAGCTTTTTAAGTGGCATATTTCCTCCCGATTTAATGATTAATACTTATACTATGTAAAATTGTTGTCGGCAAATAATCATTCCTTGCTCCTGAATTTTGAACCGAATGTTGATGAAAATCAGGGGTCGATTTTTGCACTTTTCGTGCACAGAAATCGCACCATTTAATCACACTTTTTTTTCGGATCAAGCCAAAAACATATCTGATTTACGGGTTTAACCAGTTTTTGTAAAACAATTTAAAATGCTGTATATGAATAGATGGAGTAGTTGTAACCGCTTCCAACTGTAAACAGGAGATTTAGGAAATCGGAAAATGATCTTTTATTGCGTTTAAATTGAAAAAACGCCCTAAAATCTTATTACATTAAAGGTTCAATATCATCGGTTTCTGATTCCCGCTCCGAGTTTTATGAACCGTTTTACGATTGGTTTAGAGATCGATAATTACTGTTATACATGAGGATGATATTAAACGTCAAAATTTGCTGGATCCTACACAACTGTATCAGGACAAAAACCCCTCCTGAATAAATACAGCAAAGTGGCGTTATATCTTTTTAGTCAACCAGGTATTGGATAACCGAACGAAATAGTTTCTATACGTAAGCTCAATGAATATTATGGACACTGCAGTAACGAATAAGCGCCCAGGGAAACAAGGATTATATAATCCCGAGTATGAACACGATGCTTGCGGAATGGGCTTTGTAGTTAACATAAAAGGCAAGCAAACCAATAAAATTGTAAAGCAGGCACTCACGGTTCTTCGAAATTTAGATCACCGGGGAGCCACCGGTGCTGAGGCAAACTCAGGTGATGGTGCCGGTATTTTAATGCAAATTCCTCATAAATTTTTGAAGCAATCTTGCGAGGGATTGAATATAGACCTTCCCGAGCCGGGTCAATATGGTGTTGGTATGATGTTTCTGCCCGGTAACAGGGAAGACCGCCGACCTTGCGAAAAAGTTGTTGAACGGATTGTAGAAGAGGAAGGTCTTGAAGTATTAGGCTGGCGTAAAGTTCCAACTGATAATTTCCATTTAGGGAAAACAGCCAGATCCTCTGAACCATCATTTCGCCAGTTATTTATAAAGCGTAGTGATGATCTGGAAACCGACCTCGATTTTGAAAGAAAGCTCTTTATTATCCGGCGGCGGGCAACCCGCACGATTGAAGAGACCGATATGAATATTAAGGAGAAAGACCTGTTTTATATTGCAAGTCTTTCCTGCCGGACGATTATTTATAAGGGAATGCTTACACCAAAACAGGTGGAAACCTTTTTCCCTGATTTACAGGATCCCAGTGTTGAATCTGCACTGGCTTTGGTTCACTCCCGATTCAGTACGAACACATTCCCGAGCTGGAAACTGGCTCACCCCTATCGATATATGATCCATAACGGGGAGATCAATACACTCCGTGGAAATCAAAACTGGATGCACGCACGGGAAGGTCAGTTAGCTTCCGAGCTGTTCGGTGAGGATATCAAAAAAATCTTCCCGATCATCCAGAATGACGGTAGTGATTCCGCCAAATTCGATAATTGTCTTGAGTTTCTTTATCTCAGTGGTCGCTCCCTTCCTCATGTAATGATGATGATGATTCCGGAGCCATGGGAGAAACACAAAAGCATGGATCCCAAGAAACGGGCATTTTATGAATACCATAGTTGCCTGATGGAACCGTGGGATGGCCCGGCATCTATCGCCTTTACAGATGGTAAAGTTGTAGGTGCTACTCTCGACAGAAACGGACTTCGTCCTTCACGTTATTATGTAACGCGCGATGACACCGTGGTTTTGGCATCTGAAGTTGGGGTTGTTGATATCCCTGAAGAAGATGTGATTCAAAAAGAGCGTCTCCAGCCCGGACGAATGCTTTTGATTGATACCGAAAAAGGTAAAATCACAAGTGACGAAGAGATTAAAGATCAGATCGCTTCTGAGCATCCGTATGAGGAGTGGCTCGAGGATAACCTGATCAACTTCGACAAAGTTACCGAGAAACTGACATATGCCGAACCCAAATTGTCTCACAAAGAGATCATTCACAGGCAAAAAGTTTTTGGATACACCTATGAAGATCTGCGTGTGAATGTTGGACCGATGGCTGAAAATATGCTTCAGCCGGTTGGAGCCATGGGGAATGACGCACCGATTGCCGTGCTTTCAAATCAGTCCCAATTGCTGTTCAACTACTTCAAGCAGTTGTTTGCGCAGGTAACAAACCCCCCTATCGATCCGATTCGTGAGGAACTGATTACCTCAACAGAAACTATTTTAGGTTCTCAGGGAAATATCCTGAAGCCAACTCCTGAAAGTTGTCGCCAAATTGAGCTTACATCTCCAATTTTAACAAATGAGGAGATTAAACAACTTCGCGACCTGAAACTACCGGGTTTCAAAAGCGAAACTCTTCCCATTTTATTTGAAGCCGGTTCAGGTGGAGAAGGGCTCGAAAAAGCTCTCGATAAGCTATTTGAAAGAGCTGATATCGCTATTATGAAAGGCAAGAATATCATCGTCCTTTCTGATAAAGATTTTGACAACAACCACGTGCCGATTCCATCGCTTCTGGCAGTAGCCGGATTGCATCACCATTTGATTCGCGAAGGAAAGCGAACGAAAGTGGGAATTGTACTCGAATCCGGTGAACCGCGAGAAACACATCACTTCTGTACACTTCTAGGTTATGGTGTTGATGCCGTAAATCCATACATGGCGTATGAAAGTCTCCACGATCTGATCCAGGAAGGTTTTATTGAAAATATAGATTACAAGCGAGCCGTGAAGGGCTATAACAAAGCGGTTGTGAAAGGCATCGTGAAAGTGATGTCGAAGATGGGAATCTCAACCATTAAATCATATCGCGGAGCTCAGATTTTTGAAGCACTTGGACTTGGACAAAAAGTGATCGACAAATATTTCACCTGGACCGATTCCAGAATTGGCGGAATTGGTTTGGATGAGATCGCCAAGGAAGCGGAAATGCGTCACAAAGATGCCTATCCGAATTTCCAAACAAACGGACAGGTTTTAGACGAAGGCGGTCAGTACAAATGGCGGAAGAAAGGTGAGTACCATATGTACAATCCCAAAACCGTTCACACGCTTCAGTTCGCCAGCAAAACAGGCGACTACGAGTTGTATAAAGAGTATGCAAAACTAATTGACGATCAACTCGATCCGCCTCCGACATTGAGACATCTGCTGGACTTTAATTATGAGGAAAATGCAATTCCGATCGAAGAGGTTGAATCGGTTGAATCGATCTGTAAACGATTTAAGACCGGCGCGATGTCCTACGGTTCTATCAGCCAGGAAACGCATGAAGCGTTGGCGATTGCGATGAATAGAATCGGGGCGAAAAGTAATACCGGTGAAGGTGGTGAAGATCCAAAACGGTATACGCTGGATCCGAATGGCGATTCAAGAAATAGTGCCATCAAACAGGTAGCCTCAGGACGTTTTGGGGTAACGAGTGAATATCTCACCCAGGGAAATGAAATTCAGATTAAGATGGCCCAGGGAGCCAAGCCCGGTGAAGGTGGTGAGCTTCCGGGACGAAAAGTCTACCCGTGGATTGCTAAAGTTCGTTTATCAACACCGGGTGTTGGATTGATTTCACCTCCGCCCCACCACGATATTTATTCCATCGAGGATTTGGCGCAGTTAATTCACGACCTGAAAAATGCCAATAATAAGGCTCGAATCAACGTGAAGCTGGTTTCACTGAAAGGCGTTGGCACGATTGCAGCCGGTGTATCAAAAGGACACGCAGATGTGATTTTGGTCAGCGGCCATGACGGCGGAACGGGTGCATCCCCACAAACCAGTATCAAGCATGCAGGTTTGCCATGGGAGCTTGGACTTTCCGAGACCCATCAAACACTTGTGATGAATGATCTCCGAAGTCGTGTGACGCTCGAAACAGACGGACAGATTAAAACCGGTCGCGATATTGCGATTGCTGCCCTGCTCGGCGCGGAAGAATATGGATTCGGAACAAGTGCGTTGATTACACTTGGTTGTATCATGATGCGTGTTTGCCATCTGGATACATGCCCTGTTGGAATTGCGACACAGAACCCTGAGTTGCGTCACCAGTATAAAGGCGACCCTTCTTATGTAGTGAATTTCATGAAGTTCGTTGCGCAGGATCTGCGTGAGCATATGGCGAAACTCGGTTTCCGAACAGTTGATGAGATGATCGGTAGAACCGACAAATTGAAGCAGCGTGAAATCAATCACTGGAAAGGCAAGCATCTGGATCTCTCCCCGATTATGTTCAAACCAAATGTGGGTGATGAGATCGGGACCCGAAAACTGATTGAACAGAATCACGGACTCGAAAACTCACTCGATGTTCAAACATTGATGGATATCTGTGAACCGGCTCTGTCTAAGAAGGAACCGGTAAGAGCCAAATTGCCGATCAGAAATATTAACCGTGTTGTAGGTACCATTGTAGGAAGTGAAGTGACCCGAAGATACGGTCGCGATGGTCTTCCGGAAGATACGATCCATCTGAAATTCAGAGGTTCAGCCGGACAAAGTTTTGGAGCATTTGTTCCGAAAGGTATCACCCTTGAACTTCAAGGCGATGCGAATGACTACTTCGGAAAAGGACTATCCGGCGGTAAGCTGATACTTTATCCCGGCGAAGGAGCGAAATTCAAACCGGAAGAAAATATTATCGTTGGAAACGTTTCATTTTATGGTGCAACCAGCGGAGAAGCCTACATTCGCGGAATGGCCGGCGAGCGATTCTGCGTGCGAAACAGTGGTGTACGAGCCGTTGTGGAAGCTGTGGGTGATCATGCCTGTGAATATATGACCGGCGGACGCGTGGTTGTTCTCGGCTCAACCGGCCGAAATTTTGCAGCCGGGATGTCGGGCGGAATTGCTTATGTTCTGGACCAGGATGGCACTTTTGAACACTATTGCAACACCGATGGTGTTTATCTTGAAAGCCTCGAAGATGAAGAGGAAATTAATGAAGTAGAACAGATGATTCGTAACCACTCGGATTACACCGACAGTAATATGGGATGGAAAGTCCTCGCTAAGTGGGAAGAGATGGTTCCCAAATTCGTAAAAGTGATGCCGAAAGACTTTAAGCGAATGCAGGAATCAATCGAAGAGTCCGAGAAAAGCGGACTCAGTGGCGAGGAAGCAGTGATGGAAGCATTCCTTCAAAACAAAGATGACAAAGCCCGCCAGGAAGGAAACTAGGTTGGCAAAGGGTCTCCCTTCTCTGTCTGCCATTATCGTAAATCGATAAGACGACAAGGGACTGTTTATACGGATTAACATTAAACAATAGAAGCAGATTTAATTATGGGTAAAGCAACCGGATTCATGGAGTTTGAACGTAAATCAACTCCATACCGAGATCCCAAAAAACGACTTGAAAGCTGGGAAGAATTTTATGAACCACTCTCTGAAGAAGAGCTGCAGGAACAGGGTGCACGCTGTATGGATTGCGGGATCCCTTTCTGCCAAACAGGCTCCGAAATCGATAATAAATCTCTGGGTTGTCCGGTCTATAATTTAATTCCTGAGTGGAACGATTTGGTATACCGGGGTAAGTGGAAAGACGCCCTTCAACGTCTCCATAAAACCAATAATTTCCCGGAATTTACTGGTAGGGTCTGCCCTGCTCCATGTGAAGGTTCGTGCGTTCTTGGAATCACAAATCCACCTGTAGCCATCAAAAGTATTGAACAGGCTATTGTTGATAAAGGATTTGAGGAAGGCTGGGTTGTTCCTGAACCGCCAGAGAAAAGATCCGGTAAAACGGTAGGAGTTGTGGGTTCCGGGCCTGCAGGACTTGCGGCTGCCGCTCAATTAAATAAAGCCGGCCACAAAGTAACCGTTTATGAACGAGCGGACAGAATTGGCGGATTGCTGACGTACGGAATCCCCAACATGAAACTGGATAAATCGATTGTGAAGCGTCGGGTTGATCTGCTTGCCGAAGAAGGAGTGGAGTTTATTACGAATACTGAAATCGGCACAGATATTCCAGCTCAAGACCTGAAAGAAAAACATGATGCTCTGATCCTTTGTGGTGGCGCAACACGGCCACGTGATCTTCCGATTGACGGACGGGATCTTGATGGTATTCACTTCGCGATGGATTTCCTCAGAGCGGATACAAAGAGTCTTCTTGATTCTGATCACGAGGATGGGAATTATATCTCAGCCAAAGACAAAAATGTTATCGTGATTGGCGGTGGAGATACCGGGACCGACTGTGTGAGTACTTCAATGCGGCATGGCTGTGCGAATCTTGTGCAGTTTGAGATTCTTCCGAAACCTCCTGATGAACGAGCCGATGAAAACCCATGGCCACAATGGCCCAACGTTTACAAAGTAGATTATGGCCAGGAAGAAGCAGCCTCCGTTTTTGGAGACGATCCACGCCAATACCAGGTAATGACCAAGAAATTTGTCGGTGATGGTAAAGGAAACGTGAAGGAACTTCACACCGTTGAGATCGAATGGGTAACCGACGAAAATGGCCGGAAATCTCCCAAAGAGATCGAAGGAACTGAAAAAGTTTGGAAAGCCGATCTCGTTCTCCTGGCAATGGGTTTCCTTGGACCTGAAAATCCTGTTCTTGAACAACTGAATGTTGAGCGAGACGGTCGATCTAACGCCAAAGCCGAACACGAAGAATACGATACTAACATTGAAGGTGTTTTTGCCGCCGGTGATATGCGGCGGGGACAAAGCCTGGTCGTGTGGGCGATCAACGAAGGTCGTGGCGCAGCCCGCGAATGTGATCGCTGGCTGATGGGAAGTACCGAGCTCCCCTGATCCAAAAAAATTGGAGGATTGAGTGGAACAAAAGCATTCAAAAGATGAAAAGCTGTTTCGCCCAATCCTCACTAAAATCTTTCCCAAGGCCTGGATCCTGGCCATCCTCCTCTTCGATATCCACCTGTTTATAAGGTTCGGCGGACTTTGGAGCACTCTCTTTATTCCCCTTTCCATGATCATTCTCTGGCCACTCCCCTGGCTTTTGTGTGATAAAGAAGGTCGCCGGAGTTTTCGTTTTAAATCCCCAGTTTCATGGAATTGGGTGATTTTCGGGCCGCTGCTTTCTTTACTCTGTTTGGGAATTTGTTTCGGACTGGCTTGGTCCATATTCGGAGCAACGGATGAAAACTGGTTTGTGCAGCATGCTCTCATGTTAAACGAGTCTCTATCGCAAGTCCATGAAAGCACTTCTCTTGAAATGAAGTTTTGGATCGTCACCATTCCGGCAATGATTTTTAGTCCGTTGGGTGAAGAATTTTTATACCGAGGCTTCCTCCTGAAAAGCTTCGAAAAAGAATGGAATTTCAGAATGGGGATGATCGTCCAGGCATCAGCTTTTGCGATTGCTCATTTGGCTCATTATGGACTTCTACCCTTTCAGCCATTGCTAATTCTTGTATGGCTCCCGTCCATGTTCTTTGCCGCATTGGTTCTGGGGTGGATTGTAAAGAAAAGTGAATCGATCTGGATCGGTGTACTCTCGCACCTATTCTTTAATTTAGGCATGAACGCTGTTGTTTTTCTGATGTTACCAAATTTAGTTGGAGTCTAAATCATTGATTAGAATTCGTCCCTTTCAACCATCTGATACTGAACAGATCGCCCGGCTTTTTCATGAGACGATCCGTTCTGTCAACAAGAAAGATTATTCGAAAGAACAAGTCAAAGCCTGGGCACCGGATGATATCCATTTTCGGGATTGGGAAGCAATGTGCTCTTCAAAATATACCCTCGTGGCAGATGCTGCCGAAACTGTTGTCGGATTTGCACAACTGGAAGATGACGGTCATATCGATTGTTTTTATTGCCATAAAGATTTTCAAGGTCAGGGAATTGGCCTGTTACTATTTAAGGGAATTGAGGAGGAAGCACGAAGGCAAAATCTTACCAGATTATTTGTTGAAGCCAGTATCACAGCAAGACCATTCTTTGAAAAGATGGGATTTGAAAGGGTGGAAAAACAACGTGTTGCTGTTCGTGGCACAAAGCTCACAAATTTTCGGATGGAGAAAATTTTCTGACTGATAGATTATTAACTCGGCTGTAACTATTTTTTAGTATAATTATTGGCTTAATCTCAAGCTCAGGAATTCAAATCAAAAAGCTATGACCTCAACCCGACTCAATTCTTTTTCTGCTCTTTTAGTGATGATGCTTTTCCTCATCGTAAGCTGCTCTGATACCAATCAACAAGATGTACAATCAGAGAATATGTCAGTAAATGCTGATACACTTGAATCTGCCTATAACGAACAGTTGGCAAATGAATTAGGTGCAGATGATTACGGTATGCGTCAATATGTAATGGCATTTCTGAAAGCGGGGCCGAACCGCGACCAGGATTCTACGAGAGCGGCTGAACTTCAACAGGCGCATATGGCTAATATCTCAAGAATGGCTGAGGAGGGTGATCTTGTTTTAGCCGGTCCATTTATGGATGGTGGTGAAATCAGGGGTATTTACGTTTTTGATGTACGAACCATTGAAGAAGCACGTAAGCTTACCGAAACTGACCCGGCTATACAGGCAGGTCGGCTTGAGATGGAACTCCATCCCTGGTACGGCTCAGCCGCCCTAATGAAAGTGAATGAAATTCACGGTCAGATTAGTAAAGAGAATCCTTAGAATCAGTTTTATTCATCGGATGAGTATATCTACATGAAATCAATATTTTAGCTTTACCACTCATCCGATGAATACCGGTAAATCCATATACGTGAAAGACGTGGTATTTTTTCTTGATGGTAAAACATTAATAAATTGATACTCAATTTAAGTCCATTTGTACACTTTTAACTGGCTCTAAAAATACCATGTCTAAGCAGTCGCGTTCCTCACAGCCGGTGCAACTTTTGTCGCAAAGAGCTCAATAGAACGAAGCAATTTTTTGTGAGGAATACTGCCTACACTCATTTGAATGAGGAATCGGTCGTGACCAAAAATTTCATATTGGTGTAAAATTTTATCGATCACTTGCTGAGGACTTCCCACTACATTCGCACCATGCAGCCCGATTGAGGAATCAAATTGCTGCCGACTCATGGGTGACCAACCTCTCTCCTTTCCTATTTTATCCATCGTTTGTTTGAATGCCGGAAATGCAATATCAGCCGCTTCCTGAGATGTATCCGCAATAAATCCGTGAGAGTTGATACTCAGCGCCTGCGGTTCCTGATCGTTTTCTTTTGCACCTCGTTTATGGAGATCAGCAAATGGTTTGAACTGAGCGGGTTGACCGCCAATAATCGCGAGTGCCATCGGAATTCCCAAAGCTCCCGCGCGATATGCCGACTGCGGAGTCCCACCTACGGCAATCCAGATCGGTAAAGGGGATTGCATCGGTTGCGGATGAATTTCTCGTCCCGGAATAGACGGTCGATAGTTCCCTTTCCAGTTTACCGTTTCATTTTCACGCAGTGTCAATAACAGATCCAGTTTTTCGGCAAACAGCTCATCATAATTGTCCAGGTCATACCCAAATAGTGGAAAGGATTCGATAAACGATCCCCGCCCCACCATAATCTCCGCACGCCCCTTTGACAATAAATCCAACGTGGAATATTGCTGATACACCCGAACCGGATCCTCAGATCCCAAAACGGTAACCGCACTCGATAATCGAATATTCTTGGTACGAGCCGCCGCCGCTGCAAGAATAACCGATGGTGCAGATGAGATATATTCCTCCCTGTGATGCTCCCCGATTCCAACCACATCCAAACCGGCCTCGTCCGCCAACTCTATCTCTTCCATTAAATTTTCTAAGCGCTCAGATGGATGGAGTTTTTTCCCCGTTTCCGGATCGGGTGTATTTTCAACAAATGTGTATAATCCTAATTCCATAATAGTTTAAAGCAATTATAAGTCATTGGGAATGAAGTGAACAAATTGAACTGAATGCGGCAATCACTTAACGCAATTTGCTATGGGCTTGCCGGGTCGTCGTTTCACTCCTTCTTTCAATGCTTTTGTTAGATGTCTATAAATCGTTCAATATTAAACAAAATATCACTGAATATACATAGACATCAATAATCAGAAAAAAGTTCAAGAATCAATATCTTAGCGTCAGTAATGACTAAAAATAAATCAACAAAATAAACGACATGTCTGATCAACCGATTGCAGGTCTTGTTATGGGCAGCGACAGCGACTGGCCAACTATGAAAGAAGCCGCTGAAATTTTAGAAGAGTTTGAGATTCCATTCGAAAAGCGAGTTGTCTCGGCTCACCGAACCCCCGACCTGATGGCAGAGTATGGAAAATCAGCTCGTGATCGTGGGCTCAAAGTGATCATAGCCGGGGCCGGCGGAGCGGCACATCTCCCTGGAATGCTAGCAGCTTATACAACTCTTCCCGTCATTGGCGTGCCGGTCAAAACTACTGCTTTGGGCGGACTTGATAGCCTCTACTCCATCGTTCAAATGCCAAATGGAGTTCCTGTTGCAACCGTCGCGATCGGCAAAGCCAAAAATGCCGGATTACTTTGTGCACGGATTCTCGGAGCAGAAAATCCTGTAATAGCTGAAAAGCTCGAAAAATATCACAACGATATGGCGGAAGAATCTTTAAAGAAAACTGAGAATCTTACCTGAGAATCGGAAACATTTTAGGAAGTGTTCAGTTTCAATCACCTATGAAAAAGTTCACTCCCTTCAAACCTCCGATTTGTATTACATTTTTTCTGTTTTTTTCTGTTCTGATTTCCTGTAATCAGCCGGAAAATCAACAGGAAACACCTGCTATTGAAACAGGGCAATCAACTTCTGCACCGGAGCAGATTAACTTGAACCTTCCTGCATTGTATACCGGTACTTTACCTTGCGCGGATTGTCCCGGTATCAATTACCAGTTAATTATTGAAGAAGATCGATTTACTGAAATCTCTCACTACCAAGAGCGATCTACCGAGAGCTTTAAAGAAACCGGCAAGTGGGAAACCAACGGAGACACGTTGACCCTGAGAGGTGAAGAGAATTTAATATTGAAACGATTTCTTCTTGCGGATACAAGCCTGACTCTTCTTTCCAGGAATAATCAAAAGATTACGGGTGATTTGGCTGATATGTATGTTCTGGAAAGAACCGGAAACCAGGAATCCATTAAAAAGCATCATAAAGATTTAGCCGATCAGGGATATATGTTTTTTGCAGCGGGAAATGAACCTTTTTGGTCACTGAGAATTGATTCGCTAAACCAGGTTGTTTTTGAATCACCCGAGAGTGAACTGAACCTTGGGACCGTGAATGCAGACTCTGTTAAAAATAAAATGCAGTTCGAAGTATCAACCGATTCTACTCAGCTCTCACTGGAGATTCAAGATGAATATTGCCAGGATTCAATGAGTGGATATCTCTTTCCATTGACGATTACAGCCACAATGCAGCCCTCAAAAGTAGATAGCCTTCACGGTTGTGGGCTTTTCCTCGGTTCTAAGATTTCCTCAAGTTCTCCCGATTCAACTCAATAACGTTTTGATAGGCTTGTAAAACGGCGTCCGTCGTTTCCACATCCAAATTCGTTGTTACATCTTTAACAGCACGGGTGGCATTTTTTGGAGAAAAAGCTAATTTCACATTTTTTAAAGCAGGAACATCGCCACCGGTATCCCCGATATAAGCTATTTCGCTAAGTTCTACTCCAACCTTTTCAGCCAACAATTTCATCCCCTGGAGCTTATTATTTCCGGGCATCAAAATATTTACAGACACATCTGTCGTATGAATTTCAAGTTCAGGATGATCCGCTTCAACTTTCTCTCTCATAACCGGGTACATCTTTTGAACGACATCCTTATCCGGACAAACAATTCCGGCATCCATCATTTTTGTAAACTCTAATTGTGCCGTTGGGAAGGATGTCAGGAGATCTTTTTGAATCCATTTTTTCATTTTTCTGATGGGTTCCAAAGCACCATCATGGCTCTCGAGTGCTGTTTCAATTCTATTTCCCTCCCAGATGTAAAGTGCAGCACTCTCAAACACAAAAGGAATTCGAACATCAAGCCACTGGGCCACAGCCTCTGCATAGGGATAAGGCCGGCCCGTACAAATAGTTAGCGGCGGAACCGCTTCATCCGTTCGGCTCAAAAGGTTTAACTCTCTGATTTTATTGATGGTGTCCCATTTTGGCGTCTTAAATGGGTGAGAAATACAGCCATCCAGGTCCGTTACAAATAATTTAATCATGTTAAAACTCTTGGTTGTATCGCTATTTCTCTAATATTTGTGGTTTTGTTTCAGGAAAAAACAGGGTGATCATCAAAAAGAACATCCCAATAACCAGAAGCACCTGGTATTGATTTTTATAATCAGCAAATTCCTGGCTTGAAAACTCTCCCCGTTCCAGCTCGTCTAGTTTAGAAAGGAAAGGTTGGTTGTTATCACTGCGCGACTGTATTTCGTAATACTCACCGCCTCGCGCACTTGCCATTTC
>CAYRDO010000101.1:0-14932 GCA_964422985.1 uncultured Rhodohalobacter sp.
GGGTATGATCGTGAAAATCAGAGTGTCTTTGTAGATCGAACTCAATCGGGAAAAAGTGATTTTTATGAGGGCTTTACACAAAGAAATGATGCGCCGGTCGAACTAATCGACGGTAAAATAAAACTTCACATTTTTGTAGACTGGTCATCCGTAGAAGTTTTTGTGAACGACGGTTCCAGAGTCATCACCAATCGGATTTTTCCCGATCCCGAGAGTATTGGAGTTTCTGCATTTGCTGAAGGTGGATCGGCAACGATTACGAATCTTGATTTTTGGCCGTTAGAGTCTATTTGGACAGAAACGGCTCTTGAATAGTATTACGAAGTCATCGGATGAGTGTAGAAGCTTGGGACCAAATTGTACGGCAAATACACTCCTCCGATGACTGTATGACATTCCCTCTTTTCAAAAGGGGGAGAAAGGGGGATTTCACAAAACTGGACACCCCTCACGACTAAAGTCGCACTCCCCTCAAGGGGAGATTTTCATGAAAAATAATTGCTAACGAACCAACGACCACATGATGAAGACAAAATCTATCGCCTTATCTGCCATTGCCGCCTCACTGGCTGGTTTTCTTTTTGGGTTTGATACCATCGTAATTTCCGGTGCTGACCAGCCCATTCAAGAACTCTGGGAAATGAGCGACCTCTTTCACGGAACGTTCATTATGTCGATGGCTCTTTGGGGAACCGTTATCGGAGCACTTTTCGGAGGAATTCCCTGTGATAAATTTGGCCGAAGGAAAACTCTATTCTGGATTGGGATTTTATACTTCTTATCTGCGGTAGGATCAGCTTTCGCACCCGACCCAATTATTTTTTCGATTTCCAGGTTCATCGGCGGCTTGGGAGTTGGTGCATCCTCAGTTGCTGCGCCGATCTACATTTCAGAAATCACGCCGGCCAACAATCGCGGAAAACTAGTGGCTTTGTATCAGTTCAACATCGTGTTTGGAATTTTGATAGCCTACCTCTCAAACTATTGGATCGGGGCTTCAATAGCCGAAAATGCCTGGCGATGGATGCTCGGCGTTGAAGCGATTCCTGCAGCTATCTATTCATTATTTGTGATCGGAATTCCCGAAAGTCCGCGTTGGTTGGCCATCAAACAGAATGATGAATCGACAGCGAGGAAAATATTACAGCAACTGAATCCTAAGGAGAATATTGATAAAATGATGGCTGAGATTAAACGATCAGTCTCCAGTGATCCTGAAGCTTCTAAATTCTTTTCCGGGCGGTTTAAATTTCCGATCATGCTGGCATTTTTATTGGCATTTTTCAATCAGCTTTCCGGGATTAACTTTGTTCTCTACTATGCTCCGCGAATTTTTGAGCAGGCCGGAATTGCGGCCAGTGAGGTTTTGGGTGCGTCGGTTCCAATTGGAATCGTGAACTTGATCTTCACACTTTTGGGAATGTACCTGATTGATCGGGCGGGACGAAAATCGCTGATGTACATTGGTTCTATTGGGTATATCGCATCGCTGATTGGTGTTGCCTGGGCATTCGCGACCGGAGCCGAAGGCGCGATAGTGGTTGCTTTTGTAACTGCATTTGTGGCCGCTCACGCTATTGGACAGGGAGCTGTCATCTGGGTGTTCATCTCAGAGATTTTTCCGAACGCCGTTCGCGATTACGGGATGTCACTCGGATCGAGTACCCACTGGATTTTTGCAGCAATTATTACGCTCGTTACGCCCACAGTTTTAAGTGTGTTTTCAGGTGCTCAAATATTTGGTTTCTTTGCCTTTATGATGTTCCTGCAGCTTCTTTTTGTCTGGAAAATCATGCCCGAAACCAAGAACATCTCCCTCGAAGAGATGGAAGTGAAGCTGGGAATCAGCCGTGAAGTTTTGAAGGAAGTGGTGGATGAAGATGAGTTTTGATTTATGACTAATCGATTCGTGAATTCAAGGTTCAAAATTTACGATGTAAATTGTACAAGATGCTTATTTCAAAATGGTTTATACCCTTTGTTCTTCCATTCCTGTTGATTTTTCTTAATCCCATTTTGGATGGAGAAAATCACGAAAATTCAAAAGTGGAAGATGATGGAATTCAACACGTCAAGGTTTATTATCAGGAAGGGCGATTTGCAGGATGGCCGGCAAATAACGGAATATGGAGTTGGGGAGATGAGATTCTCGTTGGGTTCGTGGAAGCGGAGTTCGACGACTCCGAAGGATTCCATACCTACAACCAAGAGACCGCCCGAAATAAATATGCCCGAAGCGTGGATGGTGGACACACCTGGAGTATTGAGGATGGCTATGAACGCGGGCAAACCGGCAAGGCCTATGATCACAATCTGACTGAAGAAGAGGCCGAATTACCAAAAGATCTTGAGCAACCTATCCCTGATTTTACAGATCCCGGATTTGTTATCACATTTATGAGAGATGATTATCATGACGGGCCTTCAACGTTTTATTATTCCATGAACAGAGGTAAAGAGTGGCAAGGGCCTTTTAACTTCCCAAATTTGAATACGCCCGGTGTTGCTACCCGAACCGATTATATTGTAGAAGGACCTCAAGAATTGCATGCGTTTATGAATGTGGCCAAAAAGAACGGGAGAGAGGGCAGAGTGATTCATGTCCAAACTCAAGATGGCGGATTAAACTGGGAACTGGTTTCGTGGTTGGGAGATGAACCTGAAGGATTTGAAATTATGCCATCCACTGTGGAGCTAAATGAATCGGAGTTGTTAACGGTAGTTCGGGCCAGAGATCTCAATCCTGGCAGGGATTATCTGCAAGCCTATCGATCCACGGATGGCGGTCTAACATGGAATAAAGAAAACGAACCGGTTTATGATACAGGTCATTACGGTGCGCCACCGAGTTTGGTAAAAATGGAAGATGGGAAACTGGCACTTGCCTATGCATATCGAAGTCAATACGGTTCCCGCCTTTGCTTGCGAATTAGTTCAGATGATGGAGAGACCTGGAGCCAGGAAATACCGGTACGAAGTGGAGATGGTGCCAATGGTGATGTTGGGTATCCACAAATGGTTCAAAGAGAAGATGGTAAACTGGTGATCGTTTATTATTGGAATCACGCAAATCAGGGAGATCCAACCCGATATATTGCGGCATCTATTGTTGATTCGGAGCTCTTTGATTAGTGTAAATTCAGTAAAAGGATAGGGAATAATTGGGATCCGTCTGTAGAATATGCTTCAAGATTTTACTGATATTTCATGCCTTTCAGTTTGTACATTTGGAGATAGTTGTTAATAAAGATAAACCTTGATGATGATGGACAGAAGAAATTTTTTAAAAACCGGGGCTTCATTAGCAACAGGAATGACAGGAGCCAGATGGATGCCTGATTTTTTAAATAGTAAAGACAAACAGGATCAGGAGAAATCGTATGCTGAATATCTCCGCAAAAGTGCTGTTCCAAAAGTGGAGTTGGATATTTTCTTAAATGAAAATTCATGGGCACAATTCGATCCTGAAGTTGGCTACATTTTAGGTAATTACATGCCACATGATGGGATCGACAATAGTTATACGATCTCAACTGTTATGAACGATGGTAAACGCACCAACCAGATTTATGCCGACAAACCCTGCAGAATTAATACGTATGGGAACAGCTTCACTCATTGTCATCAGGCAAGTGATGCTGAGACATGGCAGGAATATCTGGCCGGCCATTTAGGAGAACCGGTTCAAAATTTTGGAATGGGTGGATTTGGTGTTTATCAAGCATACAGACGACTTTTGAGAAGAGAGAAAGAGGACGATGATTGCAAATATATAATTCTCTATATGTGGGGAGACGATTATGTGCGTAGCGTTTTCAGATGTAGATATGCAACCTATTACACGCGCTGGGATGATCAGGATGGCTATATGTTTCATGGCAACTTTTGGTCGAATATAGAGATGGATACAGAGAGTGGTCAACTGGTTGAAATGGACAATCGAATTTCCTCAAAAGAGGAGATGTATAACATGTCGGACCCGGAGTTTATGTATGAAAACCTAAAGGATGATTTAATGATACAACTTCATCTTTTAAGCAATAACATGGTGAATACTGATTTGGATATGGACGGTCTCAACAAACTGGCCGATATTTTGAATCAACCCAGAGTAGATTTTTCAAGTATGGCGAGCATGCAAGCAACAGCAAATAACTTAAAGAATAAGTACTCCTTTGAGGCAACAAAGTACATCTTAAAAAAGGCTCAGAACTTTTGTGATGAACATGAAAAAGAGTTGATGCTCGTCCATTTTGATCCCAATAATGTCTTTAGACCGATGACCCGGGGTGAAAAGCGTTACGACCAGGAAGTGATTGATTTCATCAAAGAGAATAACTTTCGGTTTTTTGATATGAATGAAGTCCACCTGGAAGACTATAAAAAGTTTAGCATATCGCTGGATGAGTATATGGACAGGTATTTCATCGGCCACTATAAACCGATGGGCAACCACTTTTTTGCCTATTCCATTAAAGATGAGATTGTCGATTGGCTAGACCCAAAACCCATTACATATATTCAGAATGGCGATCCGTTGATTCGGTTTGATGAGTATTTGCCGAAGGATTGAGTCAACGTCATCCTAACTTGTAAATAAAAAACCCTTACAAGTTTTATCAACTTATAAGGGTTCAAACAAAAGTACCGCGGGCCGGGCTCGAACCGGCACTGGAATTTTGATTCCAATTGGATTTTAAGTCCAACGCGTCTACCAATTCCGCCACCGCGGCACATTATTTCAAGACCTCAAATATAAGGGTAGCTCCGGTTCTTCTACAAGAATGTTTTTGGATTATTTTCTGCCTCAGTCTCAGTGCATTACAAGATTGGATTGAGACTGATTTTATTCCTGATAGTTTCTTGCCACCAAATAAACAGGAACTCCAACAGCAAGTATGCCGATTCCTACCAGCGCTCCCATGCCTGTAAACGCGAGGCTGGAATAGAGCATGTATGCGCAGGCAATCAGAAATAGAATCGGAATGACTGGGTACAGCGGTACGC
Organism: uncultured Rhodohalobacter sp.; assembly: GCA_964422985.1. Taxonomy (GTDB): domain Bacteria; phylum Bacteroidota; class Rhodothermia; order Balneolales; family Balneolaceae; genus Rhodohalobacter. Next base: position 5,008 of record CAYRDO010000101.1, read on the forward strand.
GAAAAGGGAGATCCTCCGCTCCGTGGCGATAGCGAAAGATGAAGAGAGTCAGAGTTGTGAGAAGCAAAAATGCCCAGAATACCGGCGCTGTATAATCAACCATGGTGCTGACCGCCTCTTGGGACCAAACTCCAAGCCCCACTAAAGCCAAAGCAATCAGGCCTTGAACGATGAGCGCATTATTTGGTGTATTATTTTCCTGATTCCATTTTCCCATGAACTTTAGGAGTGCAAAATCTCTGCCAAGCGCATAATTGGTTCTGGCACCTGTGATAATTGTTGCATTTGCCGTAGAAAGGGCGGTTGCAATCACGAGTGTGGTGACAATAAAAGTGCCTTCTGTTCCAAATATTTGAGACGTGAGATCGGCCCCGACCGTTTCCGAACTTTGAAGAGCTTCAAGCCCGAGAACCTGGAGATAGGCGGTATTCACCATCACATACATGGCGGTGATAATGAGAATTCCGAACAATAGCACTTTCAGCATATTGCGTTTTACATCTACCAGTTCACCGGACAGATAGGCGGCTTCATTCCACCCCCCATATGTCAAGAGGACAAAAATCATAGCGGCTCCGGCCGACCCACCTGTAAAAAGTCCTCCGCTGGATGAGCTGCTGGATATTATTGGCACTGATTCTACAGTTACAAATGCTGAAATCGAAAGAAAAAAGATCATCACAATAATCAAACCGGTAAGCACATTTTGTATTTGTCGGGAGTAATGAGTTCCCAAAAGATTGAATCCTGTAAGAGCAATAATTGTGATGGCGGCGTAGATCGCTGAGCTGTAGTCCCCAAGGTCAATAATCAAAGATGCATAATCACCCAAAATGAAAGCAATGAGGGCGATCGATCCTGTTTGAATCACGGTCATTCGTCCCCATGAAAAGAGGAAACCAAGAGGTGCTCCGAATGCATCACTCAGAAAATGATACTCTCCGCCGGCATCCGGTTTTGAGGATGCGAGTTCCGCATAGCAAAGAGCTCCCATCAAAGAAATGATTCCTCCGGCGACCCAAAATGCGATAAACTGAAATTCGTTCGCTGAGTTACCGGCAACGATCGGGGGCAGACGAAAAATGCCAATACCTACTACAATTCCAACAACAACGGCAATTGAACTTAGTAAGGTAAAAGCAGGACGTGGCTGATTTTCTGCGATGTAACTCATTCGGCGTTACGGCTTGCAGACCATTCCTCAATTGTCTGAGAATCTTCACCATGGACCTGGACGGTGCCATTGATGGAATCGCCTTCAACCACTCCGCTGTAAATGTATCGTGTTCCGGATTCATCATCATTCAGAATTAGATTCAAGCGAGCCCCTTTCAATATGATCTCTTCTACATTGAGGTCTCCATTTTCTGAGGTGGGGGTTACATCCACCTCTTGATATTTTTGAAAGGCTTCCATTGAGAAATCCGTGCCATCCACTTGCCACTCCCAAATTCCTTCAACTCTTGCGGGGATCACCCAATAGTACAGAGTTCGATTGGCATAACGAATTTGGTTGTCGGCTTCCCAGTCACCCATACTAAAACTGTGAGAAACCACCTCCGTGCCGGGGCTCAATTCTTCAAGCAGAGAGGGGCGTAATTTTTCATTGACAGAGCTAAGCAGATATAGAGTGATAACCGAAGCATCGCTGAAATCCGTCTCAAAAATATCTCCCTGCATAAACATTACACGATCACTGACGCCCTCTTTCTCGGCATTAGCCCTGGCTTCTTTAATCCGTTGAGGGTCGAGATCTACACCGTGACCAAGCGCACCACGCCTTGCCGCTGCGATCACGATACGTCCATCCCCCGAACCAAGGTCGATTACATAATCTCCGGGCCCGACATCAGCAAGATCCAGCATCTGTTCAAGAACATCATTGGGGGTAGGAACATACGGTACATCCAGATCCTGGGCCTGCGACTTGAAAGTCAACAACAGGATCAATCCGGTGAATAAGGTTCCAATTTTTGTAAGAAATTTGTCTGATGTAAAACTCGTGGCAGGTCTCGAAAAATGAAAGATGGAATTAGAATAGATGTTCGTTTTCATGGGAATGTTCTCCGTTTGATTTCAGTGTAGATCATGGATTAAACTTCTTAAAACTGCAGATTAGAATTACTACGATACCTCTTCTCGATAACTTCACTAAGTATACTATATCACTAATAATTTTATAAATAGTTGTAATTAATCGTTAAAGTCCTAAATAATTATGTAGCGATCACTTCATCAAAAATGGCTAGAAGAACTATGATTCTATTTCATGTAAATGTGCTACATTGGATATATAATTCCCGACGATATGAAAAAGATCTCGTTTTTATTTTTTTTGCATCTCCTTTTCTGCAGATTCGTTTGCGCTCAGCCTTCAAATGAAGAATCCTTAAACAAATTTAGTTGGCTTGAAGGTAAATGGGAGAGAGTGATGAACAATTCAAATCAGTCCGGTTTTGAGGAGTGGGAATGGAGTGATGATTCACTCAAAGGTCTTGGAATGACAATTCAGCAAGGGGATACGGTATTTGTAGAAAAACTTTCCATTGAGAGAAAAAATGACAACTGGTATTACGTGGCGGATGTGGCCCAAAATGCCGAGCCGATCTATTTTAAAATGACTGAAATTTATGATACCGGTTTTGTATCAGAAAATCCGGATCATGACTTTCCGAAGAAGATTGAGTATCAGATGATGAATGATGGTGAGCTGAACGTAATGATTTCCGGCGATGGCAGGTCCGTTCCATTTATGTTTCAAAAAATGGATAAATAATACTGCAAGTCTCATTGAAACTATCTAAAATCCGGTTCGTCAACGAAACTGGAGAGATTCTATCCACAAATCAACCGGTATAACAATGAAATATCTACTCATTATTCTGGGGCTGATTCTCCTGATTCCCGGGGTCATTTGGCTCATCGGGCTGATGCTTCCGCAATCCCATACAGTAACCATCTCACAAAATTTGAACGCCTCTCCTGAGGAGATTTACATGATTATCACAGATATCAGGAATTACCCGGAATGGAGAAGCAATGTACAGCAGGTAGAATTTTTGAATGAAAATGAAGAGAATCCCGTCTGGAGGGAGTATTATTCGAATCAGGATCCGTTATCATTCAGAATCACCGAAAAGACAGAGAACCGTTCTTTGACAGTGGAAATCGAGGATGAAGGTCTGCCATTTGGTGGAAGCTGGACCTATAATATCGAACCTGCAGAAGAAGGTTCAATCCTTACAATTAGGGAAGATGGGGAGGTTTATAGTCCCATTTTCCGATTTGTATCAGCCTATATAATGGGTCATGACAGCACTATCAAACAATATTTAGCTGACTTGGAAACTAAACTTCGCAATTGATCACCTATCTATGAAAAAAATAATTATTCCGAATTTTATTCTTTTTTTGATGATGCCATGTATGATTTTTTCTCAAAATCTGGCTGAAAAGTTGGAGGGAAGCTGGGAAGGAAAAGGCACGCTAATGGGAGCCGAAGCAGATTTTAAATTGAACTGGGATAAGATATTAAATGATGAGTTTTTACAACTTACATTTACCAGCAGGCGGCTAATCAATGACGAGGAGATTCTTTTTCACGCCACGGCTACCTATCACCCGGATAGTGAAAATTGGCATGGCACATGGTTCGATTCAAGAGGAATCAGTTTTCAGGTAAATGGTACAGTGGATGAAAACGCATTGAGCGTAGAATGGGGATCGCCGGATATTGAGCAGGGACGCACCGTTTATGAGTTAACCGCCGAGAATGAGATGACAGTTACAGATTATGTGAAGCAAAACGGCAGTCTTTCGAAGTTTGGGGAAGCAGTATACCACAAAGTTGGAATGAATAGGGAGGAACCCGCAGTGATTGGTATCGGTGGAATATTTTTTAAAAGTAAAAATGCTCAACAAACAAGAGAGTGGTACCACAAATACCTGGGAGTTGCAAGCAATGAAAATGGAGGCAGTTTCGTCTGGAGAAAATTCGACAGTCCCGATGATTTTGGATTTACGGTTTGGCATGCCTTTCAGGAGGATAATGATTACTTCAACCTGTCTAACAGAGAGTTTATGATCAACTATCGAGTCAACAACCTGGATGAATTAATTAAAAAACTGGAAGATGATGGTGTGGAATTTGTAGGAGAAGTTGAGGAATATCCATTCGGAAAATTTACCTGGATCTTAGATCCTGACGGGCAGAAAATTGAACTTTGGGAACCAGCTGATGCAGGATTTTTTAATATGATAAAATCTGATGGCTCTCAACTCTATAATTCATCGAATTAGTCGGATCGTTTTCTGAATCAAATCAACAATGCAGGAACACCTGATTTTTTGTTTTCGTTGTGTAAGCTGAATAGAAGTTGTCAACGAAATATTAGATGCAGATGAAAGCAGCATATGTTGAAGAAACAGGAAGTCTTGAATCACTAAAAGTCGGAGAGATTGAAACACCCGAAGTAGGTGAGGGAGAAGTTTTAGTTCGGATTAAATCGGCCGGCGTTAATCCCGTGGATGCCGCGGTGCCACAGGGGTATTTAAAAGGACGATTGTCTTATCAGTTCCCTTTAATTCCCGGTTGGGATCTATCCGGTGTGGTGGAAGAACGGGGATTTGGCGCCAGAAGATTTGAAGAGGGAGAGGAGGTCTATGCCTATGCTCGACGTCCTGAAGTTCAGTGGGGCACATTTGCCGAGTATACTGTCATCCCGGAAAGCTATTTATCCAAGAAGCCGAAAAATATTTCTCATGAAAAAGCCGGTGCCATTCCGTTAACTGGCTTAACTGCCTATCAATCGCTGTTTGATGCCGGAAATTTAGAGGAAGACCAAACCGTTTTGATCCTTGGTGCATCCGGCGGAGTTGGTACTTTTGCGATTCAGTTGGCGAAGACCCGCGGAGCGAATGTGATTGGAATAGCGAGTGAGAAGAATCACGAGTATATGAAAGATTTGGGAGCGGATGAGACCATCACTTATGAGGATATCGACATCGCAGAAGCAGTTTTTGATGTAGCTAACGACGGCGTGGATCTGATTTTTGATTGTACCCGCGGCGACACTCTTGAAAGAAGTTTGAAAACGTTGAAAGACGATGGAAAATTGGTCTCCATCACCAAGAGTAAACCGGATATCGATTCAAATATTGAATTTGAATATGTGTTTGTGGAGCCGAACTCCAAACAGTTGGATTACCTTCGGGAATTGGTACGCGATGGAAAAATAAAGGTACCCATTTCGAAAACTTTTTCCCTTGAGGAAACAGGTGAAGCCCTCGAACAGATCCAATCGCTACATTCGAAAGGGAAAACGGTTATTCTTCCATAAGTCTATAAAAATCAGTAATTAAAAATCAAATAATTAGATTTAAAGGAACATGAAAATTCTCATAATAGGAGCAACAGGAACCATAGGGAGCAAAGTCACAGCAGATCTCGAAGGGGATCATGACGTCATAAAAGTGGGATCGTCCAGCGGAGATCTCCAGGCGGATATCACGGATTCCGAATCAATCGAAGAACTTTTTGAAGAGGTTGGATCTTTTGATGCACTCGTAAGCGCGACTGGTGCGGGTCAATTTGCTCCCGTTAGTGATATGACAGAAGATGATTTTAGAGTCGGGTTAGACAGCAAGCTGATGGGTCAGATTAACCTCGTTTTAAAAGGGCAAGAAACTATCAACCCGAATGGTTCTTTTACTCTGATTTCAGGAATCTTATCGGAAGACCCGGTATATGCATCGAGCAATCTTGCAGCGGTGAATGGGGCTATCAATAGTTTTGTAAAGGCCGCCTCTATGGAACTGGAAGATGGCGTTCGAATCAATGCAATAAGCCCGGGAGTGGTCGAAGATTCGCCTGAATTTTTTGATGCGTTTCCCGGCCACAAACCAGTAGCCATGGATGACGTTGTGTTGGGCTACCGCAAAAGTATACTGGGAAATATTAACGGCGAGGTTGTAGAGGTTTACTAAACCTCCCCTCTTGAGAGGGGAATGAGGGCTGTGTAAAACTGAGAACTTGTGTGACGTCTGTCCCTTTTTTAAGCACTTTTAAATCATGGATAACTCTTATCAGGTTCTTTGTTTCTTCAAAGAAAAGATCCGATCCATCGGAACCCATTTTTGTTCCTCATCTGCAAATGGAAGACGTTTTTGATAGGTATCCATTAATGCTTCCCATTCCTGAACTTTTGGGTTGTTTCGGTCAGCTTCGGCTTTTGCTTCAGCATCAAAATCATCTGTCGTTTCCATGATCATAAAGAGTCGATTGCCAACATTATAGATTTGCATATCGATGATTCCTGCATCCGAAATACTCTCTAAAATCTCCGGCCAAACATTTTTATGATGTTTGATATACTTCTTGATGAGTTCGGGATCGTCTTTCAGGTCAAGAGCGAAGCAGTATCTCTTCATAGCCAGACGGTTTAAAGTCTATAATTTAAGGTTTGATTTTATAAAGAAAATACGTCAGTTCGAGCGCAGCAAAGCGGAGACGAGAACTTCAGGATATAGCAATTTTTCGGTTACTGAATCCAAAATAGGCCACTACGAGGAAACAAATCATCGGTACAAAAAACGATAAATGAATACTTCCGGTGGCATCAGAAATTTGTCCCTGGATAGCCGTTAAAACCGCCCCTCCGAGAATTGCCATAATCAACCCGGAGCCGGCAAGTTTTCGATCCTGGCCCAATCCCTGTGAAGCTAGTCCAAAAATGGTTGGAAACATCAATGACATACATCCGGAGATTCCAACCAATGCAAGTACACCGACAAAACCTCCGACAAAAATCACCAGCAATATAAAAAATACGGCTACGAATGAACTCCAAATCAAGAGAATGGAGCCTCGGAATCGTTTCAAAAGTGCCGTGAATGCAAACCGCATTAATGTGAATAAAACGAGTGCAGCCAGGTAGTAATTAGATGCACCACTTTCATCGAGGCTGAGTTCTGCCATCACATATCGAATGGTAAACGACCAAACTCCAATTTGGGCTCCTACATAAAAGAATTGCGCAACCACACCCCATTTGTAATTTGAATTTGAAAGAAGTCCCTTCAGTGAGGAGCCGAGATGAAGATTCTCCTCCAAGTGTGAAAAACTCGGCATTTTAATGACGGAAATCGTAATCCAAATCGCAGCCAGCAGCAAAGCAACACCAACATATGGCCCCATCACCGCCGACAGTTCTTGTTGCTGTATCAACTGAAGCTGTTCGGGACTGAGTCCGGCACGAGCGGTGGCATCAGCAGTATTCAGATTTTCGAGAATAAAAAACTTGCTCAGCAATACACCGGTAATGGAGCCAATGGGATTAAACGATTGTGCGAGATTGAGTCGCTGCACACTGCTCTCTTCCGATCCCATCGCAAGTATATACGGGTTGGCTGTAGTTTCCAGAACTGATAAACCACCGGCAAGAATGAAAAGAGCCGTCAAAAAGTGACCATACACCATGGTTTGGCTAGCCGGATAGAATAAAAGCGCTCCCAAAATAAAGAAACCTAAACCTAGTAAAATGCCGGATTTATAGGTGAATTTTCGAATGAAAATAGCCGCCGGAAGTGCCAGGCAAAAGTACGATCCATAAAAAGCAACCTGAATCCATGAGGTTTGGAAATCGGTCATACTCATGATTCGTTTGAATGCCGCAAGGAGGGTGTCCGTCATATTGTTTGCAAGTCCCCACATAAAAAACATGCTGGTGACGAGGATGAACGGAATCAGGTATTTTTTTTCAACAACGGAGCTTCGCATGGTTTCAGGTTTAAAGTTTAATGTTTAAGATTGTTCTCCTACAGGAGATCCAATTTTTAAATTATCCATTATAGATCGATGTGTGTTGAGTTCCATCCCGCATCAAGCACCCAGCAACTCGCTACCCATCATACGCCCGGTCAAAATGTACATATCCGCCATCCACAAATAACCATTGGCCGGTGGTATGAGAACTGCGATCGCTCAACAAAAATATTGCTGTATCTGCAATCTCTTCGGAAGTTGTAAATCGTTTTTCCAGAGGAATTCGGTTTTCAATTTCAGCGAGTCGCTCTTTGGGATTATCAAATGATTGGATCCATTTTTCATAGAGTGGAGTCATCACTTCGGCGGGCACAATGGCGTTGACGCGAATTCCGTATTGAGCCAATTCTACTGCCCATTCTCGTGTAAGTGCCAACTGAGCCCCTTTGCTTGCTGCGTACCCTGAGGTACCTCCCTGGCCTGTGAGAGCCGTCTTGGAACTGATATTTAAAATTGCACCTTTGGTTTTTTTGAGATGAGGCAGAGCGTAATGAACCAGATCATAATAGTGCATCAGATTTGTGGAAACGGATTTTCGAAATTCTTCGGGATTGCCGTCTTCTAATCCAACTCCATCATTCACACCGGCATTATTTACGATTCCGTGTAGAGCTCCAAATTTTTCAATCGTTTTTTGCACGGCCTCCTCACAAATGGAAGGATTCGGCAGCTCTGCAATAATGTTCAGGCAAGCGCCACCATTCTCTTTTATTTTCTGTTCCAGGTTTAAACTGGCTTCTTTTGATCGCCCGAGGATTACGGGAATTGCACCCTCATTGACCAACCCCCAAACAATTGATTCTCCAATTCCTTTGGCTCCTCCGGTCACAATGAAAACTTTATCCTTCAGATGTAAATCCATATTGAACTATTCGTTTATTTGATAAAATTCGGCAGCCGTTTCGCCCATGATGTCATTATATTCCGTCTGACTCAAGCCATCCAGAAAATCCTCTACAATTCCGATCACTTCTTCATATTCACCGGCAAGAAGACAAACAGGCCAGTCCGATCCGATCATAAGTCGATCGGCTCCAAACAGTTCGAGACAGGTATCAAGGTAGGGCTCAAAATCTTCCTTTTTCCAGTGATTCCAATTTGCTTCAGTAACCATCCCAGATAGCTTAACAGAAAGATTCGGAAACTCAGCCAGCTTCTTCATGTGAAATGCCCAATCATCAAATGAACTTTCTTTGATAGTGGGCTTGGCGATATGGTCGATGACAAAATGCATATCCGGGAAATGTTCAACAAAGCGCACACATTCCTGAAGTTGATCTTCAAAAATGAGGATGTCATACCGAAATCGTGTTTTTTCAAGGGTTTGAATTCCTTTGAGGAATTTATCCTCTGTAAGGGTACCGGGCGGTTGCCCCTGCAGAATCTCCCGAAATCCTACCAACTTTTCGAATTGGTCAAAATGCTCCAAGCGTTCTTCAAGATTTGGAGATTCCAAATCAACCCAACCGACCACACCTTTAATGAAATCGTGCTCATCAGCCAGATTGAGAAGAAATTCGGTTTCCCGCTCGGACTGATCAGCCTGTACGGAGATACATCCATCAAACCCTGCATCAGCAAGATGGGGCTCCAAATCCTCCGGCATAAAATCACGCTTGATTCGCTCCATGGATTCATCAATCCATTCGTCACGAACAGGATCGTACTCCCAGAAATGCTGATGAGAATCGATTTTCATACTAGGTTATTCTGGTTGATAAGCAACGGCCGTTTGTTTAGATATTCCAAGACCGTCAATTCCCAATTCCATTACATCACCCGGTTTGAGATATCGCGGCGGATTGAATCCTAATCCTACACCTGCAGGAGTTCCGGTTGAGATGACATCGCCGGGATGAAGGCTCATAAATTGTGAGAGATAACTCACAACGTAAGGAATATTAAAAATGAAATCTTTTGTGTTACTGTCCTGCAGTTTTTCCCCGTTTAGCTTAAGCCATAGCCGGAGGTTATGCGGATCAGGAACTTCATCTTTTGTGACTAAATAGGGACCAAGAGGAGCAAATGTATCACAGCTTTTTCCTTTTACCCATTGTCCGCCGCGTTCAAGCTGAAATTCTCGTTCACTAACATCATTATGCA
>CAYRDO010000102.1:0-14775 GCA_964422985.1 uncultured Rhodohalobacter sp.
GCAAAAGGAACTATGACATACGGATTGATTGGCGCGAACCTTTTGCTCCAACGGGAGGAAGAATCAGAGATGTATCAGCGAACAAAAGCGGCTTTTGGAGTTGAGAGACTTTTACATGAGTTCGGTTCAAGCACATCTACCTCAACTGAACATGACAAACTTTTCACATCCTGGTTTGTAACTGATCAATAGATCACTCTCATCTCTTCTTTAAGTGATAGAATTTGTATAAAAACTATCTTTCCTTTTGAAGGCTGAATTATCAAGAGAATAGGCCCAGAACCCAGTTTTATCGATGAATAACATCCTCAGCAAGGGTTTCTACCTTGCCGAAAAGAGCGTGTTGAAGATACTTTTCTAGTGAACAAAAAACGTTCATTCATAACGCTAAACGCAAATATCCAAGACTATGAAAACACTTCACAGAAATATTTTTTTGATAGCAGCAGTACTGATTTTCCTTCCAATCCGGGACATCATTGCACAAACGTCGGAACCGGGAAAAACCGTAACCGTTTTTGAACTTTCATCTGATTGTTCCGGAAACATCCCGTTTCATACGAATGCAAATCTTCAGAATGCATTTAATGAAGAAGATTACCCTTACCTACGAAACCTGGAATGCCTGAAGAACAAAGAGTTTCTGAAATCCCGTGGGTTTACATCATCATTCAAGAATATGAAATCCAAGAATAACACCCATTTCGTACTGACTGGGTCCGGGCATAAATTGGATATGACAGCTACGTACGATGGAGACGGAAATCTTGTAAAATCACTTCTTACCATGCACGACATTCGAATTCCACGAGCTATTCAGCAATACATCTACTCCGGCAAATTTGAAGGCTGGACCATGAGCGGCAATGAGAAAATTGTCACGGATTTTGATCCTTATCAAACCGAATATAAGATCAAGATGACGAACGGGAAGGAAGAGAAAATTCTCAATTTTAGAGAATACGGGGATATATTTACACTGCTTGAAAATTAGACCGACTCATATAAATCAATATTCATCCCTCTTTTGCATTGATAAAAAAAGTGACTCCGGTGTTTGAAAGGACCGGAGTTCACTCATACAAATGGTTGATTTGAAAATAGCATCTCGAGAATACCCTTCTTTCTATTTCATTACTCTGGCGACAAGCTCTTCTTGTAAATAGTCCAAACTTTTCCCCAATTTGTACAAGATTTTCTGATAATATTTAACGACTATTCACTTAATCTTGAAAAATCAGGTACATGGGGTGCTTTTCTCTCATTTCTGATGACGCAACATTTACAAAGGAGCCTCATCCTTGCAATAGAATCCGCTTAACAGTTGGGCGATTGAATAATAAATAACTAACGGACAGTAAGATGAAAAAAGTAATTGTGCTTGGGGGCGGGGTAGCAGGAATGAGTGCTGCTCACGAATTGGCAGAACGGGGATTTGAAGTGGAAGTCTATGAACACAAAGAAAAATATTGCGGCGGTAAAGCGCGAAGTGTGGATGTGCCGGATTCCGCAACAAAGGGAAAACTGCCATTACCCGGCGAACACGGTTTCCGGTTTTTTCCCGGCTTCTACAAACATGTTACGGACACAATGAAACGGATTCCGACCGAAAATGGAAAATCGGTCTTCGAAAATCTCGTCCCCACAGAAACGATTACTCTCGGTCGTGATGGCAAGCGACCTTTTCGGGTTTTGGCTCATTTCCCCAGAAGTATCAAAGATGCAGAGTTTTTAGTAAAAAACATTTTGGGAGCAAACCTTGGATTAAGTAGAGAAGAGGAAAAGTTTTTCGGTGAACGCGTTTGGCAGCTTATGACCAGTTGCAAAGACCGCCGTATTGATGAGTATGAAGGCCTCGGATGGTGGGAATATTTGGAAGCAGACCGATTCAGCAAAACCTATCAAACGCTTTTGGTTGAAGGGCTGACCCGAACTCTTGTAGCCGCCAAAGCCAAAACCGCCAGCACCAAAACCGGGGGCGATATTTTTCTACAGCTTCTTTTCAATACGCTCGATCCATTTGTGGACACAGACCGCGTTTTGAATGGGCCTACGAATGACGCCTGGCTGAATCCGTGGCTGAAGCATCTCACAGAAAAGCTTCACGTCAATTACAACTTTGGCTGCACTGTAAAAGAGATTGTAATGGGCGAACGTGAAATTGATTATGTAGTGTATGAAAAAGATGGAGAAAAAAGGGAAGTCAACGGAGACTACTACATTTTTGCCGTTCCCGTGGAGCGTATGGCACCTCTTATCAACAAAAAAATGCTTTTGGTTGATGAAACCCTGAAATCGATCCAAACTTTGGCGCCCTCCGTTAGTTGGATGAATGGCCTTCAGATCTACCTGACTGAAGATGTAAAAATCAGCCGCGGACATGTAATCTGCTCCGATTCACAATGGGCAATCACCTGTATTTCTCAACCTCAGTTTTGGCCGGGTATTGATCTTAAGAAATATGGTGACGGAAAAGTGAAAGGTATTATTTCGATAGATATTTCGGATTGGTTTAATCCCGGATCCAAAGGTAAAACAGCCAGTGAGTCAACTAAAAAGGCAATTTTTGATGAGGTGTGGCATGAATTAAAAGAAAGCCTGAATGATGGTACAGACGGACCTCTTCGAGATGATATGATTGTCGACTGGTACCTGGACAGCGACATTGTGGAATCCGAAAAACCGTATCCATCCAAAGTAAATCCCGGGCATGAAGATTATTCCTTTAATCGCGAGCCTCTGCTTGTCAATCGGGTCAACACCTGGGGATTGAGACCACAGGCCTATACTTTTATCGATAACATGTTTTTGGCCTCCGATTATGTAAAAACAAACACCGATCTCGCTACCATGGAGGGCGCAAATGAGGCCGCAAGACGCGCGGTGAATTCTATCATTCAGCGATCCGGCAGCAACCAATCTTTATGCGAAATTTGGGATCTGCATGAACCTTGGTTTCTGGCTCCCTTCCGGTGGGCTGATAAGCGCCGGTTCGAAAAAGGATTACCGTGGCATCATAAAAAGAGTCTTTTTACGAAGATTCTGGTTGGAATAGCTCATCTCTTCCTGAAAGTGGCGCATCTGTTTAGCAGGAAAAAGCATGGTTCTAAAACCATTCAAAAATTTTAGGAATCAGCTATGAATAATCGCCAATCACCAAAAATTTTTAGAGGATTTACGCTTGAAGCAAAATTCATATTTGCTACGATCATTGTAACCCTTACCATCGCGGCAATCAGCAGTGCGACCGATGCGGGCTGGATTTCAGCGTTCATCCTGGCCATTGGGATGTATTTGATCATCGGTGGTTTTGCGTATCTGACCAAAGACAAATTTCTCTACCGGCTTTTGTTATTTGGAATCATTGCCGGAGCTGTAGAATTGTTTGCGGATTGCTGGTTAGTTCACTCTACAATGACGCTCGTCTACCCTCAAAACGAGCCGATGATTGCATGCTCACCACTTTACATGCCCTTTGCCTGGGCTGTGGTTTTAGTGCAAGTTGGTTACCTCGGCTGGTTGATTTCCGGCCATAAATCACTCGGGTTCAGCATGTTGGCAACAATGGTTCTGGGATTGCTTTTCATCCCACTTTTTGAGCACTGGGCGTTTGGAGCCGATTGGTGGTACTATCGCGATACCCCTATGATTTTCAATACACCTTACTATATTATAGTTGCTGAAGGACTTATATGTATGGTCTTACCTTTTTTCTTCAAGGTTCAGTCTCACAAAAAATTTACTTTGGCGGCTCTCTTCGGAATTGTACAGGGATTCTGGATCTGGGCCGCGTACTACATCTCATTTATGATCGTGGGGTAAAACTACAGCCATGTTCTCCAAGTTAATTGAATATTTTGTTCCCGGGGAGTATCACAAAACCGAAGAGTCGTCGCGAAAAGCGCGTCTAGCTGTTGGGGTTTATCTTGTTGTTGCCATTTTTTCTCTAAGTTATTCCGTCATATCCATCGTAATTGATTACTGGGGCGGTATTGTATCTCAGGCTCCGCTGTTGGTGGTTACGCTGATCTGCTTATTTCTATACAGATCAAAAGTTAAACCTGACTTGGTTGCATTTCTCTTTTTTACCGAAGCAATTATTTCAATAGCCATTACCATTTACTACTCCGGCGGATTCAACTCTTTTATCCTTCCCTGGCTGGCCACAACACCCATTGTTGCGCTACTCGTTTCCGGAAAGCGAATGGGTTTATACACTCTCTTTGGCCAACTTTTAATGCTGACGATGTTTTACTTTTTTGAGGTTTACGACATCAATCCACCAGATCAATATATTGCTGATTTTCCGGATCTGTTTATCCTCTCCTGCCAGGCCGGTTTGATTTTATTGTTGTATGCCATTGCTAACTTTTTTGAGACGGGTAAATCTGAAGCGATGGGACTCATGACAAAAAAGAATGATGAACTTCAACACACGATCGAAAAACTTAAAAACACCCAAGAGCAACTCGTTCAACAAGAAAAACTGGCCAGTTTGGGTCACCTGACCGCCGGAATTTCACACGAATTAAAAAATCCGCTGAACTTTGTGAATAATTTTTCTGAGTTGTCGGCAGAATTGATCCAGGAAGCCCGGGAAGAGATTGAATCTGTAAGGGCGTATCGCGATACGCCCCAACAGGACGAGGCCTTGGATGAAGTTGAATCCATCCTAAACGACATCGAATCCAACCTCCAAACAATCCACAAACACGGCTCCCGCGCAGACAGCATCATTAAATCGATGCTTCAGCATTCCCGGGGTAGCGGCGTGATTATGGAGCCGACGGAGTTGAACCCATTGATCAAAGAGTTTGTGAACTTATCTTTTCATGGAATGCGGGCTGGGGATCGCCCATTTCACGTAGAGATTGAATTTGACTTGGATCAATCGATTGGAGAAGTACCGGTTATTGCTGAGGATTTTAGCCGCGTTATGGTGAACCTTTGCAACAACGCTTTTGATGCGATGCGCGAAAAATTAAAAAAAGATAATACTGAAAATTATATTCCTAAATTATTTGTACGTACCATACAAAAAGATCAAATTATCAATATTATTGTCGAGGATAACGGACCGGGCATCCCTGAGAATCTCAGAAAAAAAATACTTCAACCCTTTTTCACCACGAAGAAAGGAACGGAGGGCACAGGTTTAGGGCTGTATATCACAAATGATATTATAAAAGCTCATGGTGGCATTTTAATCATACAGTCAGAAGAGAACAGTTTTACGAGATTTATTATCGAATTAAACAGAAGTAAATAGAAGCATCCTATGAAATTTTTAGTTGTTGACGACGAACATGATGTAGAAGCACTGTTTCGGCAGCGTTTCAGGAGAGAGGTACGGAACGGAACCCTGGAATTGGTATTTGCTTTCTCGGGACAGGAGGCTTTAGACATCATTAAAAGTACCGAACCACCGGATATTGTCTATATTTTTTCAGATATCAATATGCCCGGGATGTCGGGGTTTGAATTACTGGAGAAAGTAAAAATGGATTATCCGCATATTCACGTCAGCATGATTTCTGCCTATGGGGATACAGAGAATTATCAAAAGGCAAAAGAGAATGGGGCTAAGGAGTTTTTCACGAAGCCTATCGATTTTAAAAATTTACGTGAGGAACTTCATGACGTACTTGGAGAGAACGAGTAGCCAATAGATCATAGATCGGGCCTTATTCTTACCGAAGGTGAAGTATCTGCGTGTTTTAGAAACACATAAAATTAAATAAAAGGGTACTAAGGAGAGCAAAGTCAACTGCATAACGACAAGCCAAGGCTGTATCTCCTGCTACCAGTACTTCAATATTCGGAATGGACATTCATATGGTTAAAATACCGATCGAGGGAATGCTATCAACCGTTAGCTCTCAGGAATCAGAAAAATCCCCTTTCAGTGGGAGTATTGAGGATGGCTCACTGGGCAATCATGAATTGAAATTAGGGATTCTCATGCATAAAAAAGATTCATCCGTCACCATAGAAATCGAAGACAATGCCCCCGGAATTCCCGGGGGTATCAAAGACAAAATCCTGCAGCCGTTTTTTACCATAAAGAAAGGCACCGCCGGAACAGGGGCTGGGCTGAGCATCATTCATGATATTAAACGCTAAAGGGGGAAGTATATATTGTTCATTCACAACAGTGTAAATCTGCGTTCACTATCGAACTTAATTTGATAGGCTGAGGGATATGATACTTACAAAAAAGCTAAAAGAAGAACTAGAGCAACTGTATGTCAAATACTTTGAAAGTTTGTTCAATGCTGATGTGAAAAGTTATGAATCTTTTTTTGTAGACAACTTCATACAAATTGGCACAACACGGGAAGAAGTTTGGTTTAGTAAAAGTGAGTCAGGAACGTATTTAGGAACATTTGTAAAACCGGTAGCTGGAAAAATTGAATTTAGAAACAGGGATATTAGGCTGGTAAATGTTGATCAACTCGTTCTTATCATTGAACAGGCAGATTGTTATATCAAAAGTGAAGGAGTTTGGACTTTTTATGATCAAGTAAGGGTTTCCTCTTTAATGAAAAAAACGGATATAGGCTGGAAGTTTGTTCAGCAACATATTTCTTTCCCGGATAGCAGAACAGAGAAAGGACAGACGGTTGCGCTGGAGAAAATAAAAGCAGAAAATATTCAATTAAAAAATGCTGTAAAAAGTAGAACGATCGAATTAGAACGTATAAACAAAGAGCTTGAAAATGTCATATTGAAACTTAAGTCTACCCAAGCACAACTTATTCAATCTGAAAAACTGGCAGCATTTGGTCAACTTACAGTCGGCATCGCACATGAGATTCAGAATCCCTTGAATTTTGTGAACAATTTTTCGGAAGTGAGCAGAGAATTGATTGAGCAAATAAAAAGTGAAAGATTAAAAATTGAAGGTGAAAGGGACGATGAGCTTGAAGATGAATTGCTGAATGATATTGCTCAAAATCTTGAAAAGATCTGTCATCACGGCAATCGAGCTGATGAAATTGTCAAGGCAATGCTAGAGCATAGCCGGCCCAGTACGGGAGAAAATGTACCGACGGATATCAATACTTTGACGGATGAATTCCTGAAGTTGTCTTACCATAGAATGAGAGCAAAACATAAAAATTTCCAAGCCAACTTTGAGATCCACCTTGACCCCGACCTTCCGAAGGTCAATGTTATACCCCAGCAAATCGGTAGGGCATTGTTGAATATCATAAACAATGCCTTTCAAGCAATCAGCGTGAATGACCTGTCAGGATCCAAAAATCTAACAGATATAGAACCCAAAATACCTTTGGTATTCGTCTCCACCAAAACGCTGGACGACAAGATAGAAATATCCATCTCCGATAACGGTACCGGCATACCCGATGCCATAAAAGACAAAATCTTTCAGCCTTTCTTCACCACAAAGCCGACTGGACACGGTACCGGACTCGGTTTGAGTTTAAGTTATGATATTGTAAAAGCACATGGAGGAGAGATTAAGGTAGAATCTCAAGTTGGGAA
The DNA here is from genome assembly GCA_964422985.1 of uncultured Rhodohalobacter sp. Taxonomy (GTDB): domain Bacteria; phylum Bacteroidota; class Rhodothermia; order Balneolales; family Balneolaceae; genus Rhodohalobacter. The sequence continues at coordinate 7,510 of CAYRDO010000102.1, forward strand.
AGGAACAACATTCAGTATTCAACTGCCTATTTAACGAATCGTATTTATGGAATTAAAAAATAACAACCCATGTGCATTACCATCCTGTAGGCCTATGAATGTAATTCAAAAACAATTAACAGTTATGGTAAAATATCGAAAAAACTTCCTACAGAATGTGCGGTTAGCGGGATTTATTTTCTTCATTCTTTTATGGATGTATGTTCCATCCGCCTCAGCCCAGAACGAAGAGACTCAACCCTCATTACTATCAACGGAAGCACCTACACTTCGGTTTGAACATCTAAAAGTTGGCGACGGTCTGGCTCAGGGAAGTGCCGGTTACATCACACAGGACAGCCAGGGATATATCTGGATTACAACCCAAAGCGGACTACATAAATATGATGGTTATGAATTTGAAGTCTATGAATATACCCCGTTTGATTCTACATCTATCTCTGATGGATGGGTTTGGGCCGTCGAAGAGTCTAATAACGGCGACATGTGGGTAACAACAAATTCCAGCGGCCTGAATCGAATGGACAGAGCCACCGGCACATTCAAACATTATATGCACGATCCTGATGATTCAACAAGCTTATCAAGCGACTGGACTCGGTTTGTCCATGAAGACAGAAATGGTGATTTATGGGTCAACACGGAAAGTGATGGCCTCAATCGAATGCGCTCAGGTAATGACGGACATTTTGAGCGCTTCCGGCACGATCCGGATGATTCCACAACCATAACGAGTGATATTCTTTACATCATTGAAGAAGATGACGAAGGAAATATATGGATTGGCAGCGCTAATGGATTGAACCGAATCGATTCTGAAACTGATGAAATCACCCGCTTTCTATTCGATCCTGATGCACCCGAACGGTATGGCACGCAATACAATGTGTTCAGAATATACAACTCTCCGAATGAACAGGGAATAAAATGGTTAACCACCGGTAACGGATTGGTTCGCTTAGACAGTAATACCGGAGATTACGACCGTTTTCTTATTGAATCCAATGATGGTAATAATGTAAATCCACTTAACTTAATCCATGAAATTGCTCCTGATCCCAACCTGGAAGGTGTTTTTTGGGTAGCAGGGCCAGGCACGGGTGTTGCACGTTTTGATGTTCGCACAGAGAAGTTTACCATCTATCGCCACGATCCCAGAGATCCAAATAGCCTGGCTGAAAATTACGCACAATCTATTTTTGCCGATCGCTCCGGTACCATGTGGGTTGGGTATACCGCGGAAGGCATCAGTTCATTTAACCCCGGGGCCGTAAATTTTTTGCATCTTCGCCATAGTCCGGATGATCCTTTAAGCCTTTCACCGGGTATTGTTTGGGGTGTCTATGAAGATCAAGAAGGAACCCTGTGGATTGGAACAGATGCAGGTCCCACAACCCGTTACCTAACCCAGTATAATCCGGAAAAAGAAATTATTAAATACCACCAATTCGATCCCAATAATTCAAATACACTTCTTCCGGGATTACATTGGAAATTTGCTGAAGATCAGCAGGGAGGTTTTTGGGTAGCTGGAAACGGAGGCCTCAGCCGCCTGGATCGGGACACAGGCGTAGTTACCCGGTTTCAGCAGGATGAGGGACATAATAATAACATATTTGATCTGCAACCTACCCACAGCGACGCCAATAAATTGTGGATTGCCAATGTTGGCGGACTTGACATTTTTGATACTGAAACAGAAACATTTACAAAGATCAATGTTGCCCCCGAGGGATGGGAATCTGAACCTGTTGTGATTGATATTTATGAAGACGCCGAAAACCATATCATGTGGCTTGGCACAGCTTCGGGATTGGTTCGTTTCGATATGATGACAAACACATCAAAGGCATTTTCATACAATCAATCAGACACTACAACCATCAGCGATGATGTTATTTTCGGTGTTCTTCCTCAAGATTCCGACCCAACTATTCTATGGTTAGCTACACAGAGCTCAGGACTGAATCGGTTCGATACAAAAACGAATACGGCCACCCATTTTACAAAGGCTGATGGTTTAGCTGATAATCATGTCTATGGCCTTTTGAAAGATGAAAATGGTACTCTCTGGATGAGCTCAAACGGCGGTATCACAAATTTTGAACCTGAAACCTTTGCCATTCGAAATTATGGGTTGGATGACGGTTTGATTGCACTGGAATACAATCAGAATGCATACTTCAAAAGTGAGAGTGGGGTATTATATTTCGGTAGTTCTAAAGGGGTAACAGCCTTTATGCCAGGTCAACTAAAGATAAATGAAACTCCTCCTCAGGTAACTCTCTCTGATCTTAAGCTTTTCAACAAGTCGGTAACTGTTGGGCCGGATTCGCCTCTTCAACAATCACTATCAGAAACGAAAATTATCACTTTAAAGCACAATCAGAATGAGATAACATTTGATTATGTAGCGCTGCACTTTGCCAATTCCAACAGGAATCAGTATCAATATCAATTAGAGGGGTACGACCAAGAGTGGGTAAATGCCGGCACGGATCGTTCTGCAACTTATACTAACCTTTCTCCGGGTGATTACACTTTTAAAGTAAAAGCAGCAAATTCTGATGGCGTTTGGAATGAGCAAGGTGCTACCATCGGGCTAACCATCCTTCCTCCCTGGTATAGAACATGGTGGGCGTATTTGCTTTTTCTGGGAGTGTTGGCATCCGGCGTATTTGGAGTCGACCGGTTCCAACGTAAACGACTCAGCAAAAAGGAACAGGAACGAGCAGCACTTCGCGAAGCGGAACTCCGGGCCGAAGCTGAAAACAAGAGACGATCTGACACAGAGCAACTCAGTAAAATCGGGCAAACCATTACATCCTCTCTTTCAGTAAGTAAAATTATTGAAACGGTGTACGAAAATGTAAACGCACTGATGGATGCTGCCATTTTTGGGGTTGGTATTTATAACGAGCAGAGAAATCGACTTGAATTCCCGGCTACGAAGGAAAGAGGAGAAATGCTTCCATCCTACTCCTATGGTCTGGATGAAGAATCGCGACTGGCCGTTTGGTGCTTTAAAAATAAGAAGGAGATCATCATTGGTGATTTTGCTAGTGAATACACAAATTATGTTCAAGAGTTCAAGCAGCCGGTAGAGGGAGATTTTTCTGATTCGGTTCTCTATCTGCCTTTGATACACCAGGGTAAAGTGATTGGAGTAATTACGACCCAAAGCTTCAAGAAAAATGCATACACAGAATATCACATAAATCTGCTACGAAACCTGGCAACCTACGCCGCCATTGCGCTTGATAATGCCTCAGCGTATCGGCAACTCAATGCAACGCTGAGTGAACTGAAGACCACCCAAAATCAGCTTGTTCAACAGGAGAAACTTGCGAGTTTGGGGCAGCTTACGGCAGGGATTGCACACGAGATTAAGAACCCGCTAAATTTTGTAAATAACTTTTCTGATCTATCTGTTGAATTAGTTGAGGAGGCTCGTGAAGAAATCAAATCTGTAGGGGCAATTCATGAATTGCCCCTACAGGATATTTACGACATCCTCGACGACATTGAAGCCAACCTCAAAAAAATCTACGAACATGGATCCAGGGCTGACAGTATTGTAAAATCGATGTTGCAACACAGCCGAGGCGGAAGTAATAAGATGGAGCCCACGGACATCAACGCGCTCATCAAAGAATATGCAAACCTGGCGTTTCATGGCATGCGAGCCAGTAAAGAACCTATCAATGTTGATATCGAATTGAACCTGGATGAAAATATTGATGAGATTCCATTAATATCCGAAGACTTCAGCCGTGTAATATTGAATCTCTGTAATAATGCCTTTGATGCGATGAGGGAGAAATTAACAGCTAATGGCCAACAACTATCAGATAATCCGGTTCAAAACTATACACCTAAATTAACAATCTCTACCCATCAAAAAGCTCAACATGTAATTATCGAAGTTGAAGACAACGGACCGGGCATTCCACTTGAAATCCGAAATAAAGTTCTTCAGCCGTTTTTTACAACAAAGAAAGGAACTCAGGGAACGGGTTTGGGATTGTCAATCACCAACGATATTATCAAAGCTCACGGGGGCGCGTTGGAAATCCATTCAACAAACGAAGGGACCATCATGGCTGTGACTCTCATTCAATCGTAACGTAGCAAACGTTTATGGCAGGAAGCAAAGATCTATCTAAAAAGCTTGAACAACGTGAAGCAGAAATTGCTGTTATAAACAGTGTTCAGCAAGGTATTCTCGCCCAAAAAGAGATGCAGGAGATTTATGATCTTCTCGGAGAAAAAATTCGCAACCTGTTCGATGCACAAGTCGTCGGGATCTGCACCTTCAATCAAGACACCAATACAGAATACTTTCACCATCTTTATGAGGATGATCAACTACATGAAGTAGCTCCACGTCCCATAGATAATCTTCGAAAACGCTTGATCGACACTGGAGAACTGATCCTGATTAATGAAAATGCCGATGATGTCTGGAGGAAGATTACCGGTGAAGAACCTACGGTAGCTGAGGGTACAAAACCCACGAAATCTGCTCTTTATGTACCGATGGTTTCTGGCGATACTGTTTTCGGATACATCACACTGCAAAACCTGGATCGCGAACATGCCTTTAACAATTCGGATGTCCGCCTTCTGAGCACCATGGCAAACAGCATTAGTATGGCTCTGGAAAATGCCCGCCTGTTTAATGAAACTGAGCAGCGGAATGCAGAGCTGGCGGTGATTAATAGCGTTCAAGAAGGGCTTGTTGCTGAAATGGATTTAGAGAGCATCTATGATTTGGTAGGTGATAGAATTCGTGATCTCTTTGATGCTCAAGTCACTATGATCTGTACATTCGACCATGATAGCGAAAGAGAACACTTTAAGTATCAATATGAAGATGGTGAACGAATTTATTCTGATCCCCGGCCACTCGATAAATTCAGAAAGAGATTGATCGAAACAAAAGAGATGATTTTGATCAACGAAAACTTTCCGGATCGGGCGGAAGAAATTTTAGGACTTAAACCTGAGGCGGTTCCCGGAACAGACTTGCCAAAATCGGTTTTGTTTGTTCCCCTAGTGATTGGCGATTCTGTCAGAGGCTATGTGAGTCTACAAAATCTGGATCGTGAGAATGCTTTTCCGGAATCCGATGTACGGCTGCTTAGCACACTTGCCAATAGTATGAGCGTAGCTCTTGAAAATGCTCGTCTCTTCAATGAAACAGAACAGCGAAATGCCGAGCTTGCCGTGATCAATAGTGTTCAGCAGGGACTTGTGGCTGAGATGGATATGCAGGGTATTTACGATCTTGTGGGCGAGCGCATCCGCGAACTCTTTGATGCACAGGTTGTTGTTATTGCCACTGTGGATATCGAACAGAGTGTGGAGTTCTTTCAATACGAATATGAAGATGGGCAACGAATAGAATCCGACCCACGGTCTCTCGATAATTTCAGACAAAAGTTGATCGAAAAGAAAGAATTGCTTGCTTTCAATGAAGATTTTGCTCAGAAGATGGGAGAAATATTGGGAACTGTTCCTGAGCCTGTTCCGGGCACAAATCTGCCAAAATCTGCCGTATTTGTCCCAATGATTATTGGTGATTCTGTTCGCGGGTACGTTTCCCTCCAAAACCTGGATCATGAACACGCCTTCAGCGATTCCGATATCCGGCTTCTCGGAACGCTTATCAACAGTATGAGTGTGGCTATTGAAAACGCACGGCTCTTCAATGAAACAACTCGACTGCTTGCAGAAACGGAGCAGCGAAATGCTGAGTTGGCTGTAATCAATAGTGTGCAGGACGGCCTAGTACGCGAAATGAACATGGATGCGATCTATAAACTTGTTGGAGAAAAAATCTGTGATGTGCTGGATACACAGGCGATGATTATCCGGACATTCGATCACAACACCGGCCTCGAACATTGGCAATATGCAGTGGAAAATGAAGAAGAAATTACGGTTGATCCGCAACCATTTATATTTGCCAATAAGATATTGATTGATAAAAAAGAGTCACTATTTATCAACGAAAATTTTGAAGAGTTTGCAGCAAAATATGGAGAGGAAGCTTCAACCAAAGGACTTGCTCCTAAATCAGCAATTTTTGTACCGATGATTATCGGCGACGAAGTGGTCGGATCAATCAGTCTTCAAAATGTTGAGAAAGAAAATGCATTTACAGAAAGTGATCTGCAGTTGATTACCACGCTTACTAACAGTATGAGTGTGGCTATTGAAAACGCTCGACTTTTTAATGAAACCACTCGTCTTCTCGCAGAAACTGAACAACGCGCTACTGAGCTTCAGACTGTGAATCGAATTAGTCATGCGTTGGTTTCACAGCTTGAGTTTGATGCACTAATCAACCTGGTTGGCGAGCTGATGAAAGAGACGTTTAAGGCCGATATCGTGTATGTTGCCGTACACAACAGGGAGACAGATATGATCCACTTTCCCTACGAATATGGTGATAAAAATAAACCACGAAAATTCGGTGACGGCTTTACTGAACGGATTATCAAAACCAATAAACCGCTCCTCATTAATAAAGACCTTCAGGAAACGCGCGATCAGCTTCAAGCAAAGCAAATTGGTAAAGTAACGTCTTCTTATCTTGGTGTGCCTATCCAAATTGGTGATAAACCTACCGGTGTAATCAGCGTCCAAAGTACTGAAGAGGAAAACCGATTTTCTGAAAGTGATGAACGACTTCTCACAACCATCGCAGCCAATGTGGGTGTAGCGATGCAAAATGCTGAGTCGTATGAAAAATTGCGATCAGCCCTGAACGATTTGAAAGCAGCACAGGAGCAATTGGTTCAGCAGGAAAAATTGGCGTCGTTAGGACAACTTACAGCCGGAATTGCTCATGAGATTAAAAATCCGCTGAATTTCGTAAACAACTTTTCTGATCTGAGTATTGAGTTGATTGAAGAGGCCCGTGAAGAATTAGAAAAGATATCAATTCCTGAGGATAATTTTGCCTTTGGTATCATGAGAGATATCGAAGAAAACCTCAAAAAAATTCATGAACACGGTAGTCGGGCCGATGGAATTGTGAAATCGATGCTGCAGCATTCAAGAGGTGGCAGCGGCAAGGTTGAGCCTACGGATATAAACGCCCTCATCAAAGAATACGTGAACCTTGCCGAATACGAGAAGGGCTGCCGCCTCGGCGTACTAATGGCGACACTGGAAGAGTAGCACTCACTCCGTGACCCGCGGCAGTCGGTTTCGGATGTCGACGTCGACAACGAGAACTACCGCCTCGAGCTCCGC
>CAYRDO010000103.1:0-14411 GCA_964422985.1 uncultured Rhodohalobacter sp.
ATCTGTTCTGAATATATTCGATGATCAGGCATTAGCTTTCAATCAACTTGAGGATGTACAGGCTGCATGGTCTAACGATACGACCGGTACTAATATGGTACCAAAAGGATACCATTTAGATCCTGATGATAATCCCACATTCAATTATCAAATGTATGGGGCATCCATTGAAGATGAAATTCATGTCATTGATGATGGAAAAGGTGTCAGCCGGACAGTAACTATTCAAAACGCACCTGAGAATTTATACTTGAGGGTAGCTGCCGGATCAACCATACAAGAGGCCGGAAATAACCGATACTTAGTGGATGATCAGTCTTACTACATTGAAGTTGATGAAACCGCAGAACCTTTGGTGAGAAGCAGCGAAGGGCATGAGGAACTACTTATTCCTGCGCATTCTACCGTCCGCTATTCCATTCTATTTTAAAATATTATTTGAACTACTATGAAGTCGTTTATGTATTGCTCACGTTATTTTTTGATTGCACTGATTGGTCTGTTATTTCTGAATATTCCGGCCAATGGACAGAATTCTCCAACCGAAGAGGATTACTTCACAATTCTTGATGTGCCCAGTCCGGAACATCATCTTTTAGAGGTGGGAGGTCTAACTGTGTTGCCTGACGGCGATTTAGGCATCGCTACCCGAAGAGGAGATATATTTATCGTTGAAAATCCTACAAGCAGCCAGCCTTATTTTAGGAAATTTGCCACCGGTCTTCATGAAGTACTGGGCCTGACCTATAAAGATGGGGCTTTTTATTGTTCTCAGCGTGGTGAGCTGACCAAGCTGGAGGATACAAATATGGATGGAAAAGCAGATGTGATTGAAACTGTTTACTCCTGGCCGTTATCCGGTCACTATCACGAGTATAGTTATGGGCCGATTATTGCCCCGGATGGTTCATTCTTCGTCTCAGGAAATGTGGCTTTTGGCGATCAGCAGTGGTGGCGCGGTGAAAGTCGTGTGCCTTGGAGAGGCTGGATTATGCGCATCACCGAAGATGGTGAAATGGAGCCGTGGGCAACAGGAATGCGTTCACCTGCAGGTTTAGGTTTGGTTGACGGTGAGCTCTTCTATGCTGAAAATCAAGGTGACTGGATCGGGTCCGGTGGAATATGGCACATTGAAAAGGGAGATTTTACAGGACATCCCGCGGGTCTTCAATGGTCCGGTGAGCCAAATTCTCCATTGGATATGACGGCCGAACAGCTTTACGAGTACGTTGACCCGCGCTTCAACAAAGATGAAAACGACAACTATATCAAACCGGAAAATAGACAGGGTGAAGAATATAAAACCATGTTTGAGCTTCAGGATGAATTTCCTGCTCTGAAAACACCGGCCGTCTGGTTACCTCATGGCATTCTTGGAATCTCCAATTCAGAGATTTTACCGATACCTGAAGATCATTGGGGACCGTTTGGCGGACAACTATTTGTTGGTGACCAGGGACAGAGTAAAATCATGCGCATTGACCTGGAGAAAGTAAACGGTGTGTACCAGGGAGCTGCTTTTGATTTTCGAAGCGGATTTCAGTCGGGCGTTCTGCGGATGGCGTGGGCGGATGACGGCTCACTTTTTATCGGAGAAACCAACCGTGGCTGGGGCTCCGCAGGTGATGCGGATGAAGGGTTGCAGCGGCTTGTCTGGAATAATCAGGTTCCATTTGAAATGAAGCATGTTCGGGCCATGCCGGATGGTTTTGAGGTTACATTCACCAAACCGGTTGACCCGGAAACGGCCAATGATTTAAGCTCTTATGAAATTTCAAGCTTTATCTATAAATATTATCCCGTATATGGAAGCCCTATGGTCGATCCTGCTCGCGGAAATATTAAAGGAGTGAAGGTTTCAGACGATGGATTGAACGTGCGGTTTGTTGTGGAAAATCTTCGTGAAAACTACATTCATCATCTGGCATTGTTTGGTATTCGATCTGCTGAGGGTGGGTATCCTCTTCTTCATAGTTCAGCGTATTATACGCTCAAACAGATTCCTGATGGTGAGAAATTGGCAATGGAGGATTTAACAACCACCACGGAGGAGAGCATCCCCGAATCTGTATCAGAAGAATTGGCTGCAGAACAAACCGAAAATACTGTTTCTGCTACAGAAGAAGATAGTAGTGGAGTGCCATCCTACGAAGTGATAGAGCCGTTATTGGCACAATACACCTGTTTAGCGTGTCATAATACAAATGAACGGCAGGTCGGCCCGCCATTTGCAGAAATTGCAGAAAGAGGGTACACAAAAGAAGAGATGGTAGAGTTGATGTATAATCCGGATCTCTCAAACTGGCCGGACTATGCCACGGCAATGCCTCCAATGACGATTGTGCCCAGGGAAGAAGCCCTGAAAATTGCAGAGTGGATTAATTCTTTGGATGATTAGGGGTAAAACAAGTCCATTCCTTTAATTTTGGAAAGTAGTAACCTTCCTTTCCTGTTATCATATTTTTAGTTATCTAAAAGAGGAGCCAAAACATATTCTTACGATAAATGAGTTCGGTACTACCTTCAGACATTTGGGAAAGATTTGCGGATGGGGATCATTCCTCATTCCGTAATTTATTTGAAGGGTACTATGAAGGCCTCTACGGATATGGACTCAAAATCTGCAGAAATCCTCAGATGGTGGAGGATTGCATCCAAAATCTTTTTGTTTCCGTCTGGGAGCGTCGAGACGATCTGGGCCATATCACCTCACCGAATGTGTACCTGTATGTATCGCTCAGAAGAAATATCCTCAAGAAATTAAAAAGAAATGATCGGTTGCGAGGAATGGATGATCAGACCGAATCACCGTTGGATATTCAATTCGGGGTCGAAGAGCTTATCATAAAAAATGAATCGAGAAGAGAGCAGGCCGAAGAACTTCAAAAGGCGATTAATCATCTTTCAAATCAACAAAAGGAAGTTTTATATCTTCATTACTACAATGGGATGAGCTATCGGGAGATCGAAGAAATTTTGTCCATCAATCGCCAATCTGTCCGTAACCATATGTATCGGGCGATGGAAACTCTTCGAACGGTTTTGGATGTGAAGATTATGCGTTTAATCGTTTCGGTTCTGGTGACAATTCTGATTTTTTGAGAATACATCCTCATTTTCTCTTCCCTTTTATATAATTGATTTTATTTGATATAAGCCTTTTCGATAATTTAAATCAAACTATTTTCAAATTAATTTGAGTACGATTGCCCTTCCTGCCACTCTCCTTAATTGATCACAAAATTTTTAAATGTTTTCAATTAATGAAGCAAGAAGAATTCACCGTTCAGGATTTGCTTGAGAATGCTTCCTTTAAACGATTTGTAAAAGGAATTGCTGATTCGGAAGAAGTTGAATTTTGGAATAATTGGATTGAATCCAGTGATGAAAGAAGGGCAAAAGCCAAAGAAGCAAATGCAAGTATTATAGGTTTTAAATTCAGATCCCCTGACCTGCCTGATCTGGATCGGCAATGGCAACAGCTTCAAAATAAAACGAGTGAAAAAAAGCAGATAAAGCCGATTAGACTGGATCACAATCACGGTGGCAATGAAAAGATGTTGAAGTGGATTTTCAGGGCAGTGGCTGTTGCTTTAATCATGGCTTTTGCTGGTTTTGGAGGATATTATTTCTACAATGCCGATACTTCCGCAACCCATTTGCAGAAGTTAGTTCAGGAAAAAACGGTTTCAACGGACGATGGTGAGCAAAAAACACTGACGTTTTCCAACGGCTCCCGAATTGTATTGAACAGCAACTCCAAAATCACTTATCGGCTTGGGGTTTTTGATGAGGAAACAATTGATATTACCCTTGAAGGTGAAGCCTGGTTTGATGTAGAGTCTGGCGTTTCGGATAACCAACCGGCGTTTGCAGTTCGAACACCCGACGGCATCATTCGGGATATTGGAACCGAGTTTTTAGTAAGCATTCAGCATAATCAATCGAGAGTCATTATACAGGAGGGGATGGTTGAAGTGGAACCGGTCAACGCCCGGCTTCAGGAGTCTTTGAGTAAACATGATTCTTTCCGCGCAACACAGGGAGAGATGGTTGAATTTAACCGCGAGAATATTGTAAAAAGAGAACAAGTGAATCCTACCCTGTTTACGTCTTGGGCAACCGGATATATGGAATTAGACAAAACAGGTCTTCAGGAATTTGCAAGCTATATAGAAAATCGTTTTGGAGTTCAGGTAGTACTGAATGATTCAGGTTTAGAGGATATCGAACTCAATGGAACCGTCTACTTCCGCTCCCTTGATGAACTTGTACGTTCTGTTTCTGAGGTAACCGGCATGCCGGCCTACCGATCAACAGATACCAACCAGGTTTTTATCGGGGAATTACATGAGACAATCAATAATTAATATCGAACCGCATGGACAAATGGATACGCTTATGATGATCTACTATAAAACCAAACATCTTAAAATACTATTACTCAGCCTTCTTATTTGCCTTTCTGGTCAGCTTTTGGAGGCTCAAAAACTGGGTTCTTTGTATACGCTGCAACAGCACGAAAGGACGGAGTACTTTATAGAAAAAGGAACAGACCTGAAAGAGGCACTCGAAATCATTGAAGATCATTTCAATGTCGGGTTGCTTTATCAGTCAGAAGTGGTTGAAGGAGTGAAAATTTCGGTTACTACCAGTCTGCCGAAAGAAGTGGATAAGGCACTTGAGCTGCTGCTCGCCGAATCCGGTTTAAATTATAAATATTTAAACCCTAAGACCTATGGAATTTTTGAATCAAATGGAAACGCTTCCGAAATTCAGGATTCAGAAGTTGTTCAGCAGAACATAAGCGGAACCATTTTTGATGCACAGTCCGGCGAGCCATTACCCGGTGTGAATATTGTGGTTCAGGGAGCCGAAGAAGCGACTGGAAATATCATCGGTACAACATCCGATATTGATGGAAATTATTCCTTAACTGTACCCGATGATCTGAATGTAATCGTAGCCACATACGTGGGATATATCAGGCAGGAGATCGAAATTAATGGACGTTCTGAAATTGATATCCAGTTAGAACCTGATGTAACCACACTCGATGACGTTGTTGTTGTGGGCTACGGAACACAAGAACGGAAGCAAATTACCGGTTCGGTTAGCAGTGTATCCGCCGATGAATTTGTGAGTGGAAATGTGAATGATGCATCCGGTCTTATTCAGGGTAAAATTCCCGGTTTGATTATCTCGAACCCGGGCGGTAATCCTAACCAGGAAGCAACCATTCGGCTCAGGGGTGTAACCACATTTGGTGCAAATCAGGATCCTTTGGTAGTAGTTGACGGAATTGCCGGAGCCTCCTTAAATAATATCGACCCGAATGACATTGAGTCGATTGATGTGCTGAAAGATGCTTCTGCTGCAGCTATTTATGGAACGCGTGGAGCCGCCGGCGTCATTCTCGTAACGACGAAAACAGGAAATGCCGGAAATACAAACGTCAGTTATAACGGTTCTGTATCCTCAGTTGGAATTGAAAACAGAATTCATGTACTAAGCGGAGAGGAATACCGGAATCTTGGTAACGACATTGGAGTTGAAATCCTGGATTTTGGTGCTGATACCGATTGGTTTGATGCTATCACAAGACGGGGTGCCAATACCATTCATAACATTGCCATTTCAGGAGGAAATTCGTCCACTACATACAGAGTTTCAGGAAACTTCAGAAATGCTGATGGTCTGCTGAAAACAACGGGTTTTGAACAAAAGAACGGTCGGTTGAATATCAATCATCGGGCATTGAATGATAAACTGTCGCTAACCTTGAATCTTTCGGGTACGGACAGGACAGAAAACCGGGGTTTTGAATCAGCTTTTGAACAGGCCATTACGTTCAATCCCACCGTTACATCAGAAACATCAGAGGAGTTTCGAACGACGGGCGGATATCAACAGATTCAAATTCAGGGAGTTGCAAATCCTTTAGCAACCTTAAAAACCGCTGATAATAAAGCAGACGAACGCCGCTTCAACGGGGCATTTCGTGCAGAGTATTACTTCGATGATCTGCTGCCGGGATTAAGCACTTCTCTGTTTTACTCATTCTCAACATATAACGAACTGAATAACCTGTTTTTTGATCGCACGAATTTTAACCAGGGTGGAGCTTCACTGGCTAATTTTGGAAACGGACGATTGGAAAGACATTCCTACGATGACAAGAATGAGTTGTATGAAGCTACGGCAAATTATACCACAACGCTTCAAAATCTAAACCTTGAGGTTTTAGGTGGTTTCTCGTACCAGGATTTCACATCAAGTGGTACCTCTGTAGCCGGAGGTAACATTCTCCCGATTGGTTTAGGAGCTGCCAACCTGGAATTTTCCCAGGATTTTAATGAAGGTTTGGGAGAAATCAGCAGTTACGAAAACTCAAATACACTTGTTGCCGGATTCGGCCGAGTAAATTTTAATGTGAATGATACCTACTTCATTAACTCCAGCATCCGGCGTGAAGGATCCAGCCGGTTTGGTGAAAATGAAAAGTGGGGGATTTTTTGGTCCGCCGGTCTCGGAATTGAGCTCACAAACCTGATTAATTTAGGTGAAAAGATGAACTCCTTGCGATTGCGGTCCAGTTACGGAGTAACCGGACAGGATGCGCCGTTTGACGGCATTTCAAGATTGCGATTTGCTCCCACCGGTAACTTTTTTGTGGGCGGTGAATATATCCAGAGTTTTGGACCCGTCAGTAATAATAACCCCGATCTGAAATGGGAAGAGAACAAAGAGCTGAACATCGGCCTTGAGTTCCTGGCTTTTGACGAAAGGTTGAGTGGTACTGTTGAGTATTACAGCAAAAACACTTCAGACTTACTGTTTGAAACAGAAGTGCCAGTTCCGCCGAATTTGTTCCCAACTACCTGGCTGAATGTCGGGGAGTTAAAGAATGAAGGATTTGAAGCTGCCCTTTCTTACGACATATTGAGGAAGCAAGATTTCTTCTGGAGCAGTGGAGTTACATTTTCATCATACAATACTCGTCTTGTTGAGTTTGTAACAGATCAGGCCAGGTATATCTCAAACTTGGGTAGTCCGGGCCAAGAGCAGCGGCCGCTCATTCGAATAAGTGAAGGTGAACCGCTCGGTCAGATTTATGGTCCCGATTTTGCAAGAATTGGAGATGATGGAATTTGGTTGTTCTACAATAATGAAGGTGAAGAGGTAACGATTGACCAAATTTCCAGAGATGATGAAAAAGTGATAGGAAATGCACTACCCGATTTCACATTCAGTTGGGATAACACTGTGAATTATAAGAATTGGGATATGCGTATGCTCTTCAGAGGAGCGATTGGCCACGATCTTGTGAATACATACCGGGCATTTTTTGAAAATCCAATCAACATAAGTTCAAGAAATGTGTTGAAGTCTGCTTTAGATTTAAAAAATCTCGAAAGCCAATCCTCGTTCAACAGTTTCCACGTTGAAAACGCATCGTTTGCAAGACTTGAAAACCTGAGTCTTGGTTACACGTTCTCACTGCCTAACCTGGAACAGGTACGACGATTACGCTTGTCGGTATCCGCAAATAACCTGTTTACAATTACCGGTTATGACGGAATAGATCCTGAGGTAAGATATGTAGATCCCAACGGAGGGCCGCTGGCACCGGGTATAGAAAGGAGAAACCAGTGGTTTACATCCCGTTCATTTACACTGGGCGTAAATCTCGACTTTTAATCTGAAGACTATTAAGGCTAATATTTTAAACAACACATTATGAAAACATTAACCAGTTTTTTTAAAGTCTCGAGCGCCTGTCTCCTGCTGTTCTTAACAGTTTCTTGCGACAGTTTGCTCAATGAAGAGTTAAAAAATGAGGTAACGGCAGATAACTATTTCGAAACGGATGAGCAGTTTGTCTCAGCCATGGGAGATGCCTATAACCCATTTGCACAAACGTATGGAAGTAACCAGGGGCTCGGTGCTCTTATGGTTGCAGCCGACGATTTTGTGGTTCCCCAAAAAGGAGCCGATTGGGAAGATGGCGGTATTTGGATTCGTTTGCACCGGCATACATTTACATCGAATGATCCGGGTATAGATCAGGCATGGCAGCAACTGTTTGCCGGTGTCAGTAGCGCCAACCGCTTACTTTTTCAGTTCCAGGATCTTATTGATGAAGGAGAAGTGAGTGAGGAGTTAGCAGTTCCTTTTTTAACAGAGCTGAGAGCTGTACGCGCGTATTACTATTACATTCTGCTTGACAGATTTGGGAATGTGCCGATTATCACAAGCTTTGAAGACGTTCCCGAAAACCCATCACAACCCAGCTCAGATTTTGAAACCGGCCGACAAGCCGTATTCGATTTTGTTGAAAGTGAACTGCTTGCAAGTTTGGATAACCTGGAAACAGATGTTGTATCAACGCGCGGTCGAATGAATAAATGGGTTGCACATACCACGCTGGCAAAACTGTATTTGAACGCTGAAGTCTATACAGGTGAGCCAAGGTGGGAGGATGCAATTACACATGCCAATGCTGTAATCGAATCAGGGAATTACACATTGATGGGCAATTATTCAGATAACTTCACGGTAGATAATAATGACTCACCCGAAAATATATTTCTGATTCCTTACGATAAGGTTTTTCTCCCCGGGTTTAACCTTCACCTGATGACCTTGTGTCCTTCGTGTAAACCTGTATATGGCATGACAGGAGGTGCATGGGCCGGATTTCAAGCAACAACGGATTTCTATGCCACGCATATAGATTCGGAAATAAATCCGGGTCCGCAGGGAACCGTTGTCGGCCTTGACGAACGAGGTTCAGAAACTACCGGAACTCTTGATGAGAGGTTGAACAACTTTATTGTTGGGCCTCAGTTTTCAATTGAAGGAGAACGTATTGTGGATGGCGCCGCAATTAGTGAAGATCCCGATGGCCCGCCCGTAACGTTGACACCTTATATTAATGAACTGGAACCACAAGCTTTACGACAGTCCGGAGCCAGAGTTGGTAAATACCAATATGAGATTGGCTTAACCGGTAACAATATGAGTAACAGTTTTGTAGTACAGAGATATTCGGATGTACTGTTAACAAAGGCTGAAGCTCTGTGGAGGTTGAATCCCGGAAGTTCTGAAGCATTAATGCTGGTGAACGAAGTAAGAGCCCGCTCCGGCGTGGATCCTTTTTCAGAACTCACGGCAGATAATCTTTTAGAGGAAAGGGGACGGGAAACCTTTTATGAAATGGTTCGCCGACAGGATCTTATTCGGTTCCAGGGGAAAGTGGGAGCCACCCGCTTTAATGATCCATGGCAGTTTAAAGATGCTTCTGATGAGTATAGAAATGTCTTTCCCATTCCTCTCAGTCAACTTGAAGCGAACGCGAACCTGGTTCAAAATCCCGGTTACTAAATAAATTAAACTGACTCCATCACCATCGAGCCTGTTGGATTTTAAAGATTGTATGTTATCATTAAGCAATCTTATGAATCTGACAGGTTTTTTTAACGATTTGTAAAACCGCTTTCATGAAATAATTTTTTCAAGTATCGTTAGAGCGATGATCTGCGATTTTAAATCAACCAATCATATCGAATAAACCTTATTACTATGACCAAATTTACGAGACGTCAATTTATCAAAACATCCGGAAGCGCTATTGCAGGAGCCAGCATCGCTCCGTTAGCGGGACTTAAAAACCTAACTGTTGCTCCATCTGATACTGTGAATGTTGCCCTGATCGGCTGCCGATCGATGGGATTTGGAGATTTAACCAATGCTATCAACGTTGAAGGTGTAAATTGTATCGGATTGTGTGATGTGGATCAAGGAGTGCTGGAAGACCGTGCTGCGGATGTGGAAGAGATGACGGGGTCGGCTCCTGAGCTTTATGGCGACTATCGTAAATTATTGGAAAACCCCGATTTAGATGCCGTAATTATCGGTACGCCAGATCACTGGCATTGTCTTCAAACGGTTCATGCATTAGAGGCGGGAAAACATGTATATGTTGAAAAGCCGCTTGCCAACTCTATCGCTGAAATTGATGCGATGAAAAAAGCTGCCAACTATTATGGCCATGTTGTCCAGGTGGGACAGCAGCAGCGCAGCGGAGAACACTGGCAAAATGCTGTAGAGATGGTTCAATCCGGCCATCTTGGCAAAATTCGTCAGGTAAATCTTTGGGGGAATTTCGGATATGGTGTCGGGGCCGTTCCGGTTGAAAATTCACCCGTTCCGGAAGGAGTTGATTACGATATGTGGTTGGGGCCCGCTCCGGATCGAGCTTTTAACCAAAATCGGTTTCATGGATCATGGCGTTTCTATTGGCCATATGGCGGCGGCGTTCAAACCGACTGGGGCGTTCACCTGCTGGATATTGCTTTGTGGGCGATGGAGATTGATGGTACGCCGAATTCTGTACATTCAATCGGTGGTATTTTTTCAGGCTTAGATCGGTCGATTGAAGTAGCTGATACTCAAACCACAACCTATGCTTTTGATGATTTCAACATGGAGTGGCAACACACCGGTGGATTGGAAATGGGGCCCTATGGGCGACATTACGGAGTTGCTTTTGTTGGGAATAAAGGAACATTGGTGATCAATCGGGAAAGCTGGGAAATTATCCCTGTGGAAGGTGAAGATGATCAACCGTTGGTTGAGCGAGTAACCGGAGAAGGAGATAGTTCCTACCATGATATTCATGCAAGAAACTTTATCGAAAGTATCCGGGGAAATGATACCGTTAATACTCCCATCGAAGCCGGACACCTGGCGGCGATGTATGGACATTTAGGAAACTTATCATACCTCACCGGGGATACACTGAAATGGGGAAGAGATGGTAAAATGATTGATGAGCATGAGTACTCAGACATCATCAAACCGGATTACAGAAGTCCCTGGACATTTCCCAATACATAATTAATAATCATCGGGTGAGTGATGAAGTTGAGTAAGCTTGAATGTACTCACCTGATGAATATCCTTTTCCAATCCTCAATCCAAATATTTAAAAGTCAATAGTTATGAAGTCGTCAATATCATCATATACAATTTTAATAACAGCGATCTTTTTATTAGGATTTGCTTCGATTTCCTGTGCCCAAAACCGAGATATGGAACCCGCCGATACCGAATTCTATGAACCTGAAGTACCTGTCATTGAATCGGGAGAAGATATTTTTATTGATGCCCCATCGGATGCGATCATTCTGTTTGATGGCAGCAATACCGACCACTGGCAATCCATGAATGGCGGCGGTGAAGTAGAATGGGAGATTGAAGAAGACGGGGCTTTAACCGTGGTTCCTGGAACGGGAGGAATTGAAACCAAAGAATCATTCGGTGATATTCAACTTTACATCGAGTGGAGATCACCCATGAATATGGAACATAAAGGTCAGGATCGCGGCAACAGTGGTATTTTCCTGCAAAGCCGGTATGAACTCCAGGTGTTGGATGCTCATGAAAACCCTACATATATCAACGGGATGGCCGGAAGTATTTATAAGCAGACATCCCCCTTGGTAAATCCGACAAACGAGCCGGGTGAGTGGGAGACCTATAACATCTCTTATAAAGCGCCGCGATTTAATGACGACGGTTCACTTAAAGAGCCGGCTCGAATTACCGTGATTTGGAATGGGGTAGTGGTTCAAAATAACACAGAGATTTATGGGCATACACCTTACATCGGGTATCCGGAATATGAAGAACACGGTAAAGCTCCGATTCAGCTTCAGGATCACAACTCAAAAGTAAGTTACCGTAATATCTGGGTTCGGCCGCTTGATAACGATCAGTTCAGCATCAAAGATCATATGGAATAATGGGATTGGTGATTAAACAACCTTCAAGCGTACGAAGCGGAGCGAAGTTCCTTGAAGCGTTGTGGATATTTGTCACCGGTGACATTGTTTTTTCTTTGAAATTCGCCACGCTTCAAGGTCATTAGGACGCTTGAAGGTGGCTTAGTTATTTCTCTAAAAAATACCTGTCATCTAACTTCTTTTTAAACTCTTCATGTGCTTCAAGAAAGTTTTCTTTACCTCCAATAAGGTCTAAAACTTTCTTTCTGTTAAGAAAAGTTTTTCCGGCTGACAATATTTTGTTAAAAGAAGAATAGCGGTATGAAGTGTAATCACTTGAAATTCTGTGATGAAGAGGATTGCGATGAATGTAACAGATTAACTGCATTAAATACTCTTCGCTATCAACGTTGATTCTTTTGAACCTTCCATCAAAAAGGACTCCCGATCGTCCATTTTGCTTATTATAATATTTTGTATAGCTATTAAATAAATGACCAAATTGAGTAGAAGCTGAATAAGGTTTGAATTTCTTATAACTTAATCCGTGTAAGGAATCAGGTATTTTGATGCTCAGATTTTCAAATAATGCCCTTTGATCTTCTATCGGCCTGACTCGAATTAACAGATGAAGATGATTTGACAAGAAACAGAAGGCATAGGTCTCAGCAGCCAAAAAGAGATAATATTTATACCGGCCCAGAAAGTGTTTAAACTCTTCTTCTCTACCAAACAGATTCTTCTGTCAATACCTCTGTGATAGATATGATAATAATGAGACTCTTCGAGTTTCATCTTAAGTAATTTTATAATTATTTCGTAGAGTAATTTGATTTAAAATTAACAACCTTCAAGTGTACGAAGCAGAGCGTAGTTCCTTAAAGCGTTGTGGAAGTCTATACACCGTAATGGATTGTTTTTCTTAACCTCGCCACGCTTCAAGGTCATTAGGACGCTTGAAGGTGACTGGATCCCAGAATAGTTTTCAAAAATTGAAGTGGATAGATAGGATTCTTTTTTTACAATTTAATTCAGATTCATAGATTTCGGTTCGTTATACTAATTGTGTCAAAATAACAATACCATAAAAGCTCCGGCATGAAACGTCTCAACCTTACCATATTACTCACGTCCATTCTGCTCATTTTTTCGTCCCTTGCAAAAGCTCAAGAGGCGCCCAAAAATATCATTTTTATTCTTAGCGACGATCACCGCTATGATTATATGGGATTTCATCCTGAGAGCCCTGATTTTCTTGAAACTCCAGCGATGGACCGAATGGCCGCAGAGGGAGCTCATCTTGCCAATGCTTTTGTCAGTACATCACTCTGTTCACCGAGTCGTGCATCTATACTTACGGGTCAATATCCATTTCGTCACCAGGTAGTTGATAACAGTAATGCAATGCCGGAAGGAACGCCATTGGTTTCGCAGTCACTTAAAGATGCGGGTTATCAAACGGGGTATTTCGGGAAATGGCATATCGGGAATGAGAGCGATGATCCGCAGCCTGGTTTCGACCGATGGGTCAGTTTTGAAGGACAAGGAGTCTACTACAATCCCACCTTGAATGTAGATGGAGAGCAAGGAGATTATGAAGGGTATATCACCGACCTCTTGACGGATTTTACGATCGAGTGGTTAGATGAGATCGATCACGACGAACCTTTCTTTGCATATCTATCTCATAAAGCGGTTCATGCAGAATTTGAGCCGGCAGAACGCCACGAAGGAATGTACGCGGATGCAGATCTGCCGATGCCTCAGTCCATGAAGTACATCGAAGAAAATTACGAGGGCAAACCTGATTGGGTGAGGGAGCAGCGATTTAGCTGGCACGGTGTGGATTATATGTATCACAACCGGGACGACCACCCCCAAAGTCTGGAGGAGATTATTACCCGATACAGCGAGTCGCTTACGGCGGTTGACGAAAGTATAGAGCGAGTCTTAACATACCTTGAAGAGCAGGGATTAGCTGAAGAAACACTGGTGATCTATATGGGAGATAACGGTTTTATGCTCGGTGAACACGGATTGATTGATAAGCGCCAGGCGTATGAAGAATCAATGCGTGTACCTTTACTGGCGTGGGCTCCGGGATTTATCGAACCGGGTACGGTTATTGAAGACAATATTATGAATATTGATATGACACCCACTTTCCTGGATATAGCGGGCGGATCCATGCCTGATGATCATGTTGTAGACGGACAATCATTTCTTCCGATTTTAGCCGGAAATACCCCGGATGACTGGCGCTCAACGTTTGTTTATCAATATTTTTGGGAACATGCTTTTCCTCAAACACCCACTGTTTATGCAATCCGTGGAGATCGATACAAGTATATCTATTATCATGGCTTGTGGGATAAGAATGAATTCTATGATCTCGAAACTGATCCGAATGAAATGCATAACCTGATCGATGCACCTGAACACCAGGAGCGCATCCAACAGATGAAAACCGAGATGTTTGATATTTTTGAAGAGAACGGTGCTACCGATGTTAAATTCAGACGGCCCGGCCCCTTTAGTGCCGATGAGAAAAAGATCCACGAAGATTAGACACGAATATACTCTGTATAATATCATCAACGACAACATAGAATCCCCCCCACT
>CAYRDO010000104.1:0-14366 GCA_964422985.1 uncultured Rhodohalobacter sp.
TGAATTCGAAGAGTTTCTGTTGACTTTTCCTCCCCCAATCCAATGTTCTTTAAGTCTATATTCTTAAGATCATTAAGGATGATGGTCATCTGCGCACAACGAAAATTATTATAGCTCGGCTCAAAAGCCCATATCATTGCATTTTTTGATAGTCCGCTGGATAGGCCCGGGAGAAAATCCCCAAAAAATGTACCGGCGTGAACAATGTCCCCCTCTCCACAATTATCTCTCATGTATTCAATGGTATTCTGTTCGTAAGCTCCTCCATTAAGTAACCGTTTTACAGCCGGTCTTGTGATGGTATTGGATGGAATACAGTACCCGCCATATTCATTATAGGCAATAAAAGCATCAAACAGATTATGTGTGGAATTGACCGGTTCTGTGTATTTGGCGTTTCTTTTCTCCTGTCTTTTAATAAGGGTTTCACGAATCTCTTTTATAATTCTTCTAATCATGTAAATAGATTAAACATTTAATTTTTTATTAGAGCCAACTGCTTGTATAATTATCGGAACTATGCACTGCTTAAAGCTCATTTCATTCTCAATTTTTTGTCAGAGAATAAAAATATAAGCAGCAGATAGATAACGGGTTTACTTACCAATACAAAACCGCGAAAAAATGCTGTCTAACAGATCCTCAGTCGTAATCTCCCCGGTGATAGTTCCGAGCTCTTTTAAAGCAGCACGCAGGTCGATTGCAAGCAGATCTCCGGTCATTCCGCTGTCGAGTGCCTGGATTGCTCGCTGAACATTTTCTCTCGATTTTTGAAGGCTGTCGCGATGGCGGGAGGAGGTGACCAACAAGCTCGACGTATCGTAATCTTTATTTTCAAGAGCTCGCTGTTTCATCTCTTTTTTGAGCGGTTCGATGTTTTCTCCATCCAAAGCTGAAATTTTCAGATCGTAATGGATTCGCTCTTCCTGGCTGTCTTGCTCTACATCCAGTTTATTTCCAACCAAAAGGAAAGGTGTTTGGGATGCCCGTTTTTGAAACGAGGCGATCTCCTCTCGTTCATCGGGATCAATCGGTTGTGAGAGATCTTTCAGATAGACGACAAGATCTGCTTGTTCAAATGCTTTTTGTGAGCGTTTTACGCCTTCTGCTTCAATGACATCTTCCGTTTCGCGGAGCCCGGCAGTGTCGATCAGTTTGAAGAGAAGTCCGTCGTAACTCCAATCGGCATCGATAGTGTCTCGTGTGGTTCCGGCGATGTCGGTCACAATCGCCCGTTCGGTTCCCACAAGCGTATTCAGAAGCGTTGATTTTCCGGCGTTCGGCCGACCAATAAACACGGTTTTAACTCCATCTTTCACAAGTCGACCGGTTTCATACGTATCTAACAAACTGCCGATCTCTTCATCCACTTCAACCAATAATTCCCGCAACTGTTCTTTATTGGCAAATTCAACATCTTCTTCACTGAAATCGAGTTCCAGCTCAACCATGGCGGTGGCATCAATAATCTGTTGGCGGAATTTTTTGATATGCTTTCCGAGCTGTCCTTCCAGCTGCTGATGCGCCGCATCTACCGCTTTGATGCTTTTGGCGTGAATTAAATCGGCCACTGCTTCGGCCTGACTCAATTCCAGTTTTCCGTTCAGGAATGCCCGCTGGGTAAATTCACCCGGTTCAGCGGATCGAACTCCCTGAGCTAAAATTGTCTCCAACACAGCTTGAGTAACCAAAACTCCGCCGTGGCATGAAATCTCAACCGTATCTTCTCCTGTGTACGATTTAGGAGTTCGAAAAACCGTCGCCAGAACCTCATCTACCACATGATTTTCTTTGTTGATGATCTTTCCAAAATGAACCGTGTGAGAATCGACTTCGGTCAGATTTTTCCCTCTAAAACATTGATTTACTTTCTCAATCGAATTCTTTCCGGAAACACGAATCACAGCAATTCCACCTTCTCCAACGGGAGTGGCAATTGCAGCAATTGGATGTTCTTGTGTGATTTCGTAAGTCATTTTACTCTTTTGAATTCAGCCTAAATATAACTGTAAACAGAGAGGATGAATAATGTTGAAATTCAGAAACATACAGTCATAAAAATCTACCTTCTTTGATTGAGAATTGGTATATACTGTCATCATTTCATCTAACCAAACCATCCATGCGAATTGTAATTATCCTTCTTTTGGTGTTGATCGTTCACCCTGCCAACGCCCAACCGATCAACAATGAAAATAAACAGGCGGTTATTCAATCTATCGAAAATCAATCGGACGCGTTAACCGATCTAAGCGATGAAATCTGGCAGCACGCCGAAATAGCATTCAAAGAAAATCAGTCATCAGAAGCATTAGCATCTTACGCAGAAGCACAAGGATTTCGGGTGACTCGTGGAGTAGGAGAAATCCCAACAGCGTTTACCGCAGAATACGGAAGCGGGGAGCCTGTGATCGGTATTTTAGGCGAGTTTGATGCACTTCCCGGATTATCACAGAAAACCGTTCCGCATAAAGAACCATTGATCGAGGGTGAGCCCGGCCATGGCTGCGGACACAACCTGTTTGGCGTTGCATCGCTTGGAGCAGCCACCAGCATCAAAGAGTTGATTGAGAACGGTGAATTTGAAGGCACCATTCGGTTTTATGGCACCCCGGCCGAGGAAAAATTTTTTGGCAAACTATGGATGATTCGGGCCGGTCTGTTTGATGATGTGGATGTGGTGATGGATTGGCACCCAAGTGATGAAACCGAAGCGGATGTGCAAAGCAGTTTGGCGCTGGTGGATTTTTTGGTTGAGTATTATGGTCAGGCCGCGCACGCATCGGGAGATCCGTGGAATGGGCGAAGTGCCTCCGACGCGCTTGAGTTGTATACCGATGGAATCAACATGTATCGCGAACATATCAAACCGACGGTGCGAATTCATTACCACATTCAGGACGCGGGAAAAGTGGTAAATGTGGTTCCCGATTATTCCAAAATCTGGACTCGGGTCCGGGATACCAAGAGAGACGGAATGCAGGAAGTGTGGGATCAGGTTGAGAAAATTGCGGAAGGAGCCGCGATGATGGCGGATGTAGACTATAAAATCACACTCATTTCGGGAATTCATGAGGTACTGCCTAACCGTACCGGTGGGGCCGCGCTTCAAAAGAATTTGGAGGCTCTTGGTACGATCGATTACACAGAGCAGGAGAAAGAGTTCGCGAAACAGATCCAGGTGGCAACGGATAGCGATACCGTTGGAATTGACATGCAGATCAATCCATTGAAAGAAACGGCGGAGCATCCCATGGGCGGCTCAACGGATGTGGGCGATGTAAGTTTCGTTGCTCCAACAATTCGGCTCGGTGTTACAACAGCACCTAAAGGAACGCCGTGGCATTCATGGGCGGTGGTTGCAACGGGAGGGATGTCGATTGGGCACAAAGGAATGGTATATGCCTCCAAAGCCTTGGCGATGACAATGGTGGATCTGTTTGAAAATCCCGAGTTGATTAGCGAAGTAAAAGCAGAATTCAATGATCGAAAAGGAGATTATGTGTACGAAGGAATGGTTCCTCCGGGTCCGCCACCACTAGATTTTGAGCAGTAAGGAAAAAAAGCTCGAGATTAAGTAATGGTAGAATTAAAAATCCCCTCTCGAGAGGGGATTTAGGGGTGTGTGAACCATGTCTCCGGTGGCAATCAAAATCAAGGCGAAAGCCTCTTAATAGTCCACTCCCCATCTTCAAGAGAGTAACAAATCCGGTCATGAAGTCGATTTAAACGCCCCTGCCAGAATTCAATCCGATCGGGTATAATCCGAAAGCCTCCCCAATGAGGCGGACGGGGGATATTATCTCCAAACTTCTCCTCAAATTCCTTCATTTTCTCTTTGAGAACGGCTCTTGATTCAACTTCTTCACTTTGGCTTGAAGCCCAGGCACCCAACTGACTCGCAACCGGACGTGTTTTAAAGTATGCTGCAGATTGCTCATCAGACACCTTTTCCACCTTTCCTTCGATATGAATCTGCCGCATCAAATCAGCCCAATAAAAAGTAGTTGACACATATGGATTATGTTGAAGATGAGTTCCCTTCCGGCTTTTGTAATTGGTGTAGAATACAAATCCGTTTTCATCAAACTCCTTCAATAAAACGGTTCTGGATGATGGGCGGGAATCCTCGCTGACAGTTGTCAGAGTCATGGCATTTGCATCAACGGAAACCTCTTCAACAGCATCATTAAACCAATTTTCGAATTGAGTAAATGGGTTGCGATCTACCGATTCTTTATTCAAAGGAATGCCCTGATATTCCCGCCGAATCATAGCAATGGCTTTTTTAGGATCTTTGATTTCATCCTTTGCAGGTAACCATCGTTTTATGAATCTGGAAAATTTCCCCATGAATCGGTTTATTGGTTTATTTTCAATCAGCTTTCGAGTGACCTAGTTTTTATCTCTTCTGAAAGTAACGGATTTTCCGCAAACTGATAATCCCGAACAGGTTTTCCGCCAATCAAATGTTCCTGGATAACTCGCTCCAGCACCTCTGGTGAACAGGAGTGATACCAAACGCCCTCCGGGTATACCACAGCAATCGGCCCGCGTTTACAAACCCGAAGACAATTCGCTTTCGTGCGAAAAACACCGCCCTGCTGATCAAGTTCTAATTCTTTTAATCGGCTTTTCAGAAAATTCCACGATTTTAAACCAATTTCCTTCTTGCAGCATTTCGGTTTGGTTTGATCCGCACACAAAAAAATGTGCCGCTTGATGGTGGGGATATTGAGCTTTTCAGCTTTTTTTCGAACCTTTTTACTCATGTGGAAAAAAATCTACTGATTCAAAATTTAGACCTGAAAGATAGGATGAATTTTAATCAAATCGAGAAATGAAAATTATGACTGACTGATGGGACCGTTTATGAAGTAATTTAGCATTTATGAATTATCTAAATCCCCAAAAGAATACTCAATAAAGTTATTAAGAATTGTTTTCCCGTCAGAATCGTTTAATGTTTATCTTTTGTAATGATTCGATGAAAGTGATTACCTAAATTCAAATCAATTGATCACAGCTATTTTATGTACAGACAAGGTTTTGCAATAGTATTTATAGTAATTGTGTTGATTCCCGGGTGCCAAAAAAAGGAGCTCGGTCAGGCAGACATTCCAGAGAATTATGTTGAGCAAGTACAACATTGGAAACAAGAACGAGTAGCAAGTATCAAATCTCCAACCGGGTGGCTTCGTCTTGCCGGAATGTTTTGGCTTGATGAGGGCGAAAACAGTTTTGGAAGTGGGGAGAATCAGGACGTTCAGCTCCCCGAAGGAACAATTCCGGAGGAAGCTGGCACCTTTTTATTTGAAAATGGCCATGTTACAATGAATGTGGCAGATGGCGTGACGATCACTCATAATGGTGAACCGGTTTCAGAAATGGTTTTATTTGATGGTGAGAATGAAGACACTCCAAACGTTCAACATGAAAGCCTCGAATGGTTTGTGATAAAGCGTGGAGATATGGTTGGGATCCGGCTGTACAATAAAGAGAACGAACAAGCCGACCAGTTTACAGGATTTGATTCTTACCCGATAGATGAAAAGTGGAATCGAAGAGCACGATTTATTCCAAATCCGGAGGGGACCACTATTTCCATTGTTAATGTTTTAGGACAAGAAGAAGATCTGGAGTCGCCGGGCGTGCTTGAGTTTAGCATCGACGGAGAAATTTATACGCTTGATGCCATCGACAGTGACGACAATATGTTTATGATTGTAGGCGATCAAACCAATCAAACCGAAACGTATCAAGCCGGTCGATATATTTACGTGGACTTTCCCAAGGATGGAAGCCAATACACCAATATCGATTTCAATAAAATCTACAATCCGCCCTGTGCATATAGTGTATTTACAACCTGCCAGCTTCCACCTCCGCAGAATCAGTTAGAAGTGGCCATCGCTGCCGGTGAGAAAAGAGCTACAAACTGGCAGGGGCTTCATTAATTTATCTATTCAGTAGGAGGGGTGAAGTAAGATCATTTGCAAGTAAAGATCATTCTCCGAGCTGGTAAAGAGCCTCTCCGCGTTGCGCAAAAGTGTCATCAATTGCTTACATTTTAAGGTTGAGATAAATAAATAATGAAATCTCATTTTTACAGACAAGAAATTGAATTGAACCCCGGCTTTGTAAATGAAGAGCATACAAGATTATATAGACGCGAACGAAGAAAAATTTAGAGAAGAACTTTTTGATCTGCTGCGTATTCCAAGCGTGAGTACATCATCAAAAAACAAAGATGATGTAAAAAAAGCCGCGCAGTTTCTTATCAACCAACTCGAGGAGATTGGACTTGATAAAGTGACATTGCACGATACTCCCGGCCACCCGATTGTGACTGCTGAGAAGTGTCCGCATGACGATCAACCCACTGTACTTGTTTACGGACATTATGATGTACAGCCCTCTGATCCTGATGAACTCTGGAACACGCCACCATTTGAACCAACTATAAAAGACGGGCGTGTATATGCCCGCGGCGCCAGCGATGATAAAGGTCAGTCGTTTACCCATATCAAAGCGGTAGAATCGTACATGAAAACCGGAACGGAGCTGCCGGTGAATGTGAAATTTATTTTAGAAGGCGAGGAAGAGATCGGCTCACCAAATCTTATTCCGTTTGTAAAAGCCCATAAAGATCTGCTATCCTGCGATATGGTGTTGATTTCTGATACGGCCATGTTTGGGGAAGATCAGCCCTCCATTACATATGGTTTGAGGGGATTAGCATATATGGAGATTGAAGTTACCGGCCCCAACAGAGATCTGCACTCAGGCGTATATGGCGGAGCTGTAGAAAATCCGGCCAATCAATTGTGTGAAATTATCGCGAAACTGAGAAATGGTGAGGGAAAAATCAGCATTCCGGGATTCTACGATGATGTTGAGCCGTTAACGGATGAGCAGCGAGAGGCGATACATGAACTTCCTTTTGATGAAGAGGCTTTTAAAAAAGATCTTGATTTAAAAGAAGTGGATGGTGAAGAGGGGTATAGTACCCATGAAAGAGCTACCGCCCGCCCCACACTAGATGTCAACGGGTTATGGAGCGGATATCAGAAAGAGGGAGCGAAAACGGTATTACCTGCTAAAGCGGGAGCCAAAGTGAGCATGCGGTTGGTTCCAAATCAGGATCCAAACAAGATTGCAAACCTGTTTAAAGAGTATGTGGAATCACTTGCTCCCGATTCGGTGAACGTGAAGGTGAAAGAACATCACGGAGGTTACCCGGTTGTGATAGATTTGGATTTCTACGGTTTGAAAGCTGCCGCAAAGGCCTTTAAAGACGTTTATGAAAAAGAAGTACTTTTTTCCCGTGAAGGCGGTTCAATTCCGATCGTTGCAGACTTCAAAAAAGTGTTAGGTGTGAATTCCATTCTGATGGGCTTCGGGCTCACCAAGGACGCGCTTCATTCACCCAACGAAAGTTTTTCACTCAAAGATTTTCACAGGGGAATTAAAACCTCTGCCAGATTTTTTGAAGTTCTTCCTGATTTTGTGGAATGAGAAAAGAAATCCCCTCTTGAGAGGGGATTTAGGGGTGTGTAAATCTTAAATCTATCATCTGAATTAACGATTAGGAGTAGCTCCCAATTTAAAAACAGATTTTTAATTAAATTGCTCAACAAAAAAGCCCGTTCCGAACCATCGAAACGGGCTTTTCTTTTCGATCTAAACAATCAGATCATTAATTAGCAGATTCTACCAATCCGTTTTCTAAATCATAGGAGCGTCCGTGAAGGGTTTGCTCAAGAGTTTTTTTAGGATTGTTATTTTCGTCTACTACTACAACTCTTGGCTTATGATTTTTTGCCTCCTCAGGTTCCATCTGTGCAAATGAAATTACAATAATTCGGTCGTTAACTTGTGTCAATCGGGCGGCAGCACCATTCATACAACAGATTCGGCTTCCTCTCTCACCGGGAATTGTATACGTCTCGAGCCGCGATCCATTTGTAATATTTACCACAGAGACTTTTTCATACGGAAGGATGTTGGCCATATCCAGAAGGTCTTCATCAATGGTTATGCTCCCTTCGTACATGAGATTGGCCTCAGTGACCCTCATCTGGTGTAGTTTAGATTTAAACATCGAAAGTTTCATATCAAATAGATCTTAAAATTCAATCAAAATGTTGTCTATCAGCCGGGTTTCTCCTACCCATACCGCACCGGCTATAATATATTGTTCCTTCTTAACTAACGTTTCCGCCGGGGACAACGTTTTCTTTGCAAAGATATTAAGATAATCAATTTCTAAACCTTTTGCTTCCAGTTCACTCTTCTGATGATCTAGTAAAAGCGAAGGAGTCTCCACGCCTTCTGCGATCTGTTTTTGGATATATTGCAAACTTCTGTAGAGAGACGGTGCCTTTTGTCTTTGTTCTTCATTTAGATACGCATTACGACTGCTCAGGGCGAGTCCGTCATTTGCGCGTGTGATCGGCCCCATCACCAATTCCACATCATGATTGAATTCTGTTACCATCTGCTGAAGGATGAGAAATTGCTGGATATCTTTTTGTCCAAATACAGCAATATCGGGCTCAACAATATTGAATAATTTGTTGACTACAAGCAAAATCCCCTCAAAAAAACCGGGTCGTGATCCACCATCCATGTAGGTGTTAAGCTCGTCAATTTCGATGCGAAGATATTGGTTGTATCCATACATCACTTCATCACTGGGAGTAAATACGGCCGATATGCCAAGCTCTTCACATTTTTTCAGGTCAGATTCCAGCTCCCGGGGATATTCCTCAAAATCCTCACCCGGCCCAAACTGTTCCGGATTTACATAGATCGAGACAACAACTTCATCGGCTTTTTCTTTGGCGAGTTTCATCAGGGAAAGATGCCCCTCATGCAGAGAGCCCATGGTAGGTACAAATCCAATCGTTTTGCCGTCTCTTTTCTTTTGGCGGACAAACGTTCGTACCCCTGAAATGTCGGAAAAAACTTCCATGAAATTCTTTCAATTCTGTGAAATGTACGGCAAACAAAA
Organism: uncultured Rhodohalobacter sp.; assembly: GCA_964422985.1. Taxonomy (GTDB): domain Bacteria; phylum Bacteroidota; class Rhodothermia; order Balneolales; family Balneolaceae; genus Rhodohalobacter. Next base: position 9,017 of record CAYRDO010000104.1, read on the forward strand.
ACGATAGAACCGAACCGATTTCTAAATTGCTCTGTCCGTATCGAAGTTTTCAAGAAGTTGTTTAACCCGGCTCATAAATGCACCGCCATGTGCTCCATCAATAATTCGGTGATCGTAACTCATGGAGAGATACATTTTATGGCGGATGGCAATTACATCTCCTTGATCGGTTTCAAGAACTACAGGTCGTTTCTCAATTACACCGGTTCCCAAAATAGCCACCTGTGGTTGATTGATAATCGGGGTTCCCATCAGGTTTCCAACGCTTCCATAATTTGTAAGGGTGATGGTTCCGCCGACGAGATCATCCGGGCTGAGGTCTTTATTACGGGCTTTACTTGCCAAATCATGAACTGACTGAGCCAGACCTGCCAGGTTTTTATTCTGTGCCTGTTTAATAACCGGTACAATGAGCCCCCCTTTACCGCCTTCGCCTAACGCAACGGCAAGACCAAAATTAATATCTTTCTTAAGATGAATTTCATCGCCATCAACCGAGCTGTTCATCAGCGGGAACTCACCAATTGCTTGGATAAACGCTTCAATAAAAATTGGCGTGTATGTGAGCTTGACCCCTGTTTGATCGTGGAATTTCTGCTTATTAGCTTCGCGCCATTTCACAATGTTGGTCACGTCCACATCACTGAAAGTGGTAACGTGTGCCGATGTCTGCTTGGATCGAACCATGTGTTCCGCAATTACCTTACGCATGCGATCCATTTTAATAATCTCAACATTTTCATGCGGACGATGAACATCCAATTCTCCGGCAGAAATTTTTCCTTTTTCACCGGCTGCCTTCGCAATTTCTTTCTTGCCTTTCGCAGCAGGCGGAGATTCTACTTTGCGGGCTTTTTTGTCTTCAACATAGGCCAGAATATCTTCTTTGGACACACGCCCATCTTTGCCGCTTCCTTCAATCGATTCGAGTTCCTGCTGGCTGATTCCCTCTTCACTTGCTATAGAACGTACAAGCGGGGAATAAAAGCGGCCGTCAGATCCTTTTCGTTGTGGTTTGGATACGCCTTCTTCAGCTTTTTCTACTTTGCCGTTTGTTTTGGCTCCATCTTTACTGGCTGAGCTTTTTTCTTCGCTCTTCTCTTCTTTTTTCTTGCTCTTTGATTTAGAAACACCGGAAGGCTTACCGGTAGTGATAATAGCAATGGTCTGACCCACTTCAACCGTATCTCCTTCTTCAACTAAAATTTCTGCCAAGTAACCGGCTGATGGCGAAGGAACCTCTGTATCCACTTTGTCGGTGGCTATTTCAAGCAGAGTTTCATCAACGTCAACTTGGTCTCCAACTTTCTTCGCCCACTCAATGACGGTTCCTTCCATTACGGATTCACCCATCTGGGGCATCTCAACTTCAATTCGTTCTCCTTCATCTTCATCGCCGGAAGAATCATCAGACTCTTCTGTTTCTTCCTCTTTCGGTTCTTCAGATGATTCTTCTTCACCGGACTCTTCTGCATCTTTTGATTCTTCTGATGCCTCCTTCTCTTCTGAAGCTTCATCACTTGATGATGATGAATCGTCACTACTGTCGAAAGGCTCTCCCTCTGTATCAATAATGGCAATGGCTTGGCCAACTTCTACAGTTTCATCCTCTTCTACCAGAATTTCTACCAATACACCGGCTTCCGGCGAAGGAACTTCCGTATCAACCTTGTCTGTGGCTATTTCGAGCAGAGTTTCATCAACTTCAACTGCTTCACCTACTTTCTTCTTCCACTCGATGATGGTTCCCTCCATTACGGATTCGCCCATCTGGGGCATCTCAACTTCAACCTTTGCCATGTCAGACCACTTTATTTAGATATTAAGAGCTATTTTTATTGATAAAATAGTACCTGTAAAGATCAGAATAATCGATATCAGATCAAAATGAAGCTGCCACTCAAACCGCCTTTTATCAAAGAATAACATTTACCTATTTTGGCGCCTCCTATGATGTTTGCTGTTTGAGTTTTAACCTCAAAATCATATAATCAGAAAGACTTTTCACCAAATAAAATTCCATGCGTGCTTTTTTGGCGATCCTGTTTTTCTCTTGGCTCTTCACTCTTTTCCTGCCATGGTGGGGGATTGTTATTCCCTGTTTGATTGTGGGGGCTTGGTTGATTGAAAGCGGAGGCAGGGCTTTTGTGATCGGGTTTTTTGCTTGTGGACTGGCTTGGTTCCTTCAGGCGCTATACATCGATATCGCCAACGAATCTATTCTCTCAACCCGAATTGCCGAGATGATGGGGGTTGGATCTCACTGGATTATTCTGCTCGTAACCTTTTTGATTGCTGCATTAATTGGCGGTTTGGCTACTCTTACGGGATATTTTTTCAAGGTCGTTTTAAAACCTGAAAAGGAGATTTCGGCAGCTTAGTATTGATACATGTTTGATAAAAAAAATCCGCACCGTTTTGCACGATGCGGATCAGAATCAATCCTTAATTGGATTGAAAATCTCTTCACTCAATAATTTTACGATTGGTCTTTCTGAGGATTTCCCGGTTGTTGCTGTTGCTGCTCGGATGGGTCTACAACCTGGAGCTGATTCTTTAGGCTCGTTGAGAGTTCTTCTACATCGTCATCGCTCAATACTTCAGAAATATCTTCAACTCCTGATTTGATAAGAAGATTAAATACCATTCTGTTAAACAGCATCTGCTGCGCTGCGGATGTCAACTGCATAAATTGCTGTTGAGGAATTTGTGCTCCGGATAGTTTAATTTTATTTATGACCGGCTCAAGAAGACTCTCAATTTTTTTGTCGAGCTGATTCTCCAACTCTTTGGCTTGCTTGTTCTCTTTGCTGGTTACTTCGTTGCCTGATGGATCAACTAATTTCATAAGTATTTATATAATATTCATTTAGACTGTTTCAATTACTGATTACAAAATAAGGCTTCTGAGTAAGTATTGAAAAAATAGGCTTATAGACTTCATTTTTGAACTAAACTAACATTCGGAAGAGTTGATGTGAATCCTAAATTTATTATTCTCATTTTTGTTTGAGCCTCTAAAGTTTGATGAAACATATCCAATATTTTCTGATATGAAGCAGCGTACTCGATTGAGCTGAATGCCACAGAATTGTTCTTCTATGAAAAAAATCACCTTACTTCTTTTTATTCTACTCATATCGGGATGGAGTCAAACTATCTATTCTCAGGATGCATTCAGCGAGATAAAATTTACAATTACAGGTAACGGGGTTTTGGGAGGTAATACCATTAATAAAAGTTGGGAGCCAACGGGCGGTATTGGGTTTGAAGTGAGTACACCTTATTACGTTGGAAATTTTGAGCTTGGCGCCCGGTACACCCGATATAATGAATTGGAATATGAAAATTCAGGGTTCCACTCCACATACATATTTGCAGGTTGGCACTACACGCATTATACAACGGGGGAGAAAGATCTTTCCATCGTGCCGGGCATTCGATTCGGAAGCCGTTACATGGTTTTTGACGAGGAGAAAACCTATCAGGATGAGTATCGGTTCAGCAGGTTCGAAAGTGAATTTTGCTATGAAATACTTTTTAGAATTCAATACCGAATCAACAATAGATTGGAGTTTTACACCTCGGCGGCTATCAATCAGACTCGATTTAAAATTCCCTATGCTGAGTGGATCGGTACGGCAGGACTTACATTTATTTTTAATACCTCAGAAGGAATGGAGAACTTTCTAAAATGATGATGAAGGTTCTCTTTGTAACGCTGTTCCTTTTCGCTGAACCATCTACAAGCTCAGTCATCACTCCTGAAATTCAAATCACCGCCGGCGATTCCATTGAGACTGAAATGGTTGTGCGAACTGAAGATCTGTTCTGGCAATCCGGGTGGACCTTCTTCTCATTAGACCGAATGTCGTTTAAAGTAAATACCGGAGAGTATGGTTATTATGGCCCCCAACCCGAATATTTGTTAGATGGAATACCGGTTGATCCTACTTTTTTTGGAATGAATTTTCCGCACCTGTTGCCGGTTCCACTCAATCAAATTGCTGAATTGAATACATTGAATGGGCTGGGTGTAACTGAGGGTGTGCCTTATCAATCGGGAATGTTGAATATAAAAATGAATCCCGTAAAAGATGGATTTTCCATTTTTGCATCCACACAATTGGGGCACAACTCTAATGAGCCGGGGCCATGGGCATTCGATCCCGAAAAGGTGACCCCTAATATCGATCGATTTGGGCATTGGGCTGATGCAGGATTTTCGCTCAAACTGGGGCCATGGTATTCGAAGGGGCATGTGCAACGACTCTCCTTTTTGAACTCGAATCCGTTTGTTCAGACTCGGATCCGAAATTTAATTGCACTCCCCGATGAGGGAACATTTCCGGACGGTCGTTCAATCACTCAGCTTGGGTTGCTGGAGACGGGAATTATCAGTAAGCGATTGAATCTTCGTTTCCAGGGAATCCGATCAGAAAGTGAGGATTTTGTCTTTTTTCAACCTTTGGGAAGAGAAATTCCGACTGATCTGAATATGGATCAAATAACTGCAACTGCAGACATTTCTTTTACTCGCCAATTAGGATTTCGTGCAATGGCGCAATACCGGGAGAAAAAGACCGGGTATTATAAAAATCGATTTGAAGAAAAGTTTGACTGGGAACAAATCAAACAGATCGGGTTGGCTTCTTTTTATCTCCGTTCTGAAAAGATAAATCTGGATATCGGTTCGGAATACAAAACGGTTGAGACAGAAGCGAGTGGATTAGGTGAAGAGAATCAGGATTACATTGATCTGTTTTTAGATCAAACCACGACCATTGCTCCATGGCTCAAATTTGGATCATATTCGGCATTAACTCTTCATGATGATGAGTCGCCGATTCAGCTAAAAGGTTTTGTAGATGTTGCCATTACCGATAATTGGAGTACCGGTATTGAGGCCTCATACAGCGAACTTCTACCCGAATTTGCGAATCCGGTGGATGAATGGATCAGTGATGGCTATGATATTTTAGATCGATTGGAGATTTTTGCATTGGTGCCGCAGGAGATTTCCAATACTGAGCTTATGACACTTTCTCATTGGCAAAAATTTCAACTATCAAACAAATTTACAACTACTCTGAGAGCTGACTATTTCGATCATCAACAATTTAACATTCCGTTTCAGGATACCTATTATTATCTGCCTTTAAGCACGTTACCAGGCGGTTATTTTCTGTTTTCTGATAGCTACGGTCAGCGTTTGAAATTGTCTGTAGAAGCTGAGGCGGATTGGTCTGAAAAGTTTCATCAAATCTTTGGATTGTACAAAACGCATACACTGGATGGGAACCCGGCTTATAAAAGTTATTGGAAAACAATTCCTGAATATGTAATCAGG
>CAYRDO010000105.1:0-14343 GCA_964422985.1 uncultured Rhodohalobacter sp.
CATTTATATCAATTTTTAATTTTTCTTCAGTTTCTTTAATTCCGCCCATCTTGGGTCAACCATTTCTTCATCATCAGGTTCCGGGCCAAAATGTTGCGTTTCAAAATCTTCCGGATTTCCTTCAGAATCAAAATAATCTGGATGTATTTTTCTGACCGGTATTTCCAGCATAATGGTATCACGAACTTCTTTTTCGATATCCAGCACCAAATCTTCGGCCGGAATTTGCCGAACTGCACCTTTATCAGTTTCTGTATCTTCGATGTCGTCCGGTTCAAAAAGTACGTGATAGGAACCATTCAAATGCTTCGTAAATGGTTTCAAAGACCGATCACAAATTAATTCTGTATCCACATCAACAGTAAAATCAACTTCAACGAAATGATTCGTCCTAAGGAAGTTGATATGAACATCGCCCTTTTTCAGCGAAATTTCATCATCCAATTCAAGATCCCCTTCAGCTAGAGATACAGTTCTCTCGCTTTTCCCGTCGGGTATCTCTTGTAAATCGAATATTAATTTTGACGTTTCCACAATAGCTTTGAAAAATAGGAAGATCTCTTTTGTTATGCAATTTAATTAAACAACCCAAACAACCTCTGCTCAATCAATTCCAGCACTTTCCCTAAATCGTCCTGATTATTTACAAAATCCAGATTATCGGTGTCAATAATCAGCTTTTCCTGGTCATAACGGTCGATCCAATCCTCATAAAGGCGATTTAACCGTTCTAGATATTCAATGCGAATTGTATTTTCATATTCTCTGCCCCTCTGCTGAATCTGCCGCACCAATGTGGGAACTTCAGCCCGGAGGTAAATCAGCAGGTTTGGCGCCTGGAGATACTGCACCATTTCATCAAAAAGTGCGCAATAGTTTTTGTAATCCCGATCACTCATCAAACCCATTTCGTGCAGGTTTTTGGCGAAAATTTCAACATCCTCATAGATGGTTCTATCCTGAATGAGACTTTCATCCAGTGCCATCAATTTTTTTTGATGCTGAAACCGGCTCGACAGAAAATAGATTTGAAGATTAAAACTCCACCGCCTCATATCTTCATAAAAATCAGAAAGATATGGATTGTCATCTACCGATTCATAATAGGTTTTCCATCCAAAATTTTTGCCTAATAGCTCGGTCAGTGATGATTTCCCAGCACCGATATTTCCCGCAATCGCTATATATTTTTTGTCCTTGTGATCTGGCATCTTATGATTCTTTTCCTAATAACCTATACATTGCTTTTTTGTATCCTTCCACGCCGGGCTGATTAAATGGATTAACATCCAGCATGTAAACATACACCGCAGTAAACAGCTCATAAAAATAGATCAACTTGCCTAGTTGCTGTGCATTCAACTCTTCGATGATAATTTTTAATACCGGAACTCCGCCTTCTGTGTGTGCCTCAACGGTTCCATCAAGTGCACTTTTGTTGATTTCATGAAAAGATTTGCCGGCAACATATCCAAGCTGATCAATATCTTCGCCCTCAGTCTCATTCACTTTAAAATTGGAGATCGGTTTTTTTACCGTCAATATGGTTTCGATCAGATTTCGCTGACCTTCCTGGATCATCTGACCAATGCTGTGCAGATCAGTCGAAAATCCGGCCATCGCAGGAAACATACCCTTGCCTTCTTTTCCTTCACTCTCACCCAACAGTTGCTGAATCCATGCTGTAAACCCAAGCAGCTCCGGTTCAAAAGATGTTATCACGTCCAATGCATGACCTTTCTTTAAAAATGAGTATCGAAGTGCGGCGTATTCGAGAACTGTTTTCTGATCTTTGAGGCGGCCTTCGTACTCAGAAACCGCGCCATAATAGAGAGTCTGAATGTCGATACCGGCAACGGCAATTGGAAGCAATCCAACCGGTGTCAGCACAGAAAATCTCCCGCCAACATCATCAGGAATTATATATTTCTGATAGCCTTCTTTCGCTACAATTTTGTTCATCACCCCGCCTTCCTTGCCTGTTGTGGCAATAACCCGGTCACTGGCATCCTCATACACCTCATGCATCCAAGATCGAATAGTTCTGAATGCTAAGGCCGTTTCCAGTGTAGAACCCGATTTTGAAATCCCATTCAGGTACACACTTTTAAGTTCTCCATCTTCTTTAGGCGCTTTGATGTATTCCATTAATTGTTTCAGGTACTTGCCGCTCATATGGTGACCGGCATACAAAATCTCAGGTCCGTTATTTTTAAAATACGGACTCAGCGCTTTGATGATTGCCATAGCGCCGGTGTACGATCCTCCAATTCCGCAGACAATAAAAATATCGGCGTCTTTTCGAATTCGTTCGGCGTGGCTGGAAATCTCTTCAAGCTCAGCGTCATTCGGTTCCTTCAAAATTCGTTGCCAGCCCAACCATTCACTTCCTGCGCCGGTTTTATTCTTTACTTTTTCATAGCTTTTTTCAGCCAATTTAAAGGCGTCATCATACTCATCATCTGATAGAAATGAGCGTGCACTTTTTACATCTGTCGTTATCATAGTAGCTTGTTTATCTCAAAATTTTTGCGAGAGCAACCAAATCATGATTGATCTCCTTTATCTTCCCAAAAGTATCCTTCAGTGGAGTGAATGTCACATTCTTATTTATGATTCCAACCATCACTTCACTTTTTCCCTGATGGATAGCCTGAACGGCTTCAAATCCAAGGCGACTCGCTAAAACCCGATCACGCGCAGATGGAGCTCCACCCCGCTGAACATGACCAAGAATAGCCACTCTCATATCATACTTTTCAAAATCCTCTTTAAGATCTTCTGAAATTTTAATCGCTCCCCCGGTCTGATCGCCTTCAGCAATTACTACAAGCGAACTTCTTTTATGAAATTTCAAGACTTCGTTTAAGGAGTCTTTAATATCAGATGTGCTCGTTAAATATTCCGGCAGCACAATCATCTCGGCTCCGCTCGCAATTCCGGTTTCGAGAGCTATAAACCCGGCATCCCGTCCCATCACCTCAATAAAAAACAGGCGTTCGTGGGCATCGGCCGTGTCGCGAATTTTATCAATTGCTTCCATCGCCGTGTTGAGCGCAGAATCATACCCAATGGTTTCGTCCGTACCAATCAGGTCGTTATCAATTGTTGCCGGCACACCAATCGTGTTAATACCTTGCTCTTGGGATAGAAGCGTTGCACCGCGGAAGGTTCCGTCACCGCCAATTACTATGAGAGCGTCTACCCCCTCTTTCCGAAGTTGATCGGCCGCTCTTTTTCTTCCTTCTGTTGTTCGAAATTCCTCGGACCTGGCAGATTTTAATACCGTTCCGCCTCGCTGAATTATACCTGAAACATCCGTATGTTCAAGGTCAACGAAATCACCATTAATCAATCCCTTATACCCATGGCGGACAGCTGTTACCTCTAATCCGAAATATGCGGACCCCCTGATAATTGCACGAACTGCTGCGTTCATTCCCGGGGCATCCCCACCACTTGTGAGCGTGGCTATTTTTTTCAAAAGACTTTTTCTTTAGTACGATAGTTAGATTATCTGATTGCTAAACTAAACAGCCCTCAAACTTTGCGCAAATAATTAATAAGCATAATTTGTATTTTCAACGGTTGATAAATCAAACGGACATACTCGAATGACCCAAGAGGTATTAAACCATACCAATGATGTTAGTCTAAAAAAACGATCTCTTAAAGAGATTACGGAACCGGTGCAGGAGCACCTGAGTGTTTTTCGGGATTTTTTTAAGGATGAAATCAGCAGTGATGTATTTCTTCTCGATCAGATCATCCGATACCTCCTACGGCAAAAGGGAAAAGAGATCCGCCCGACCCTGGTTTTTATGACAGCCCGAATGTTCGGCTCGGTAGATAAGCGAAGTTTTGTGGCTGCTACCATGATTGAGCTTCTGCATACTGCCACACTCATTCACGATGATGTGGTTGATGAAGCCGATAAACGCCGAGGATTCTTAAGCATAAATAAAATCTGGCGGAATAAGGCTGGTGTACTTTTAGGTGATTTTCTGCTCTCAAAGGGCTTGTTGATTGCGCTCGACCATAAAGAATATCAATTGCTTCATGTACTTTCGGATGCTGTTCGTGATATGAGCGAGGGCGAATTGCGGCAGTTAAAAACATCGAACCTTTTCAATATGACGGAAGAGCGTTACTTCCAGATTATTTCTGAAAAAACGGCCAGCCTGATTTCAGCCTGCTGCCAATGCGGTGCGATCTCTACGACGGATAATGAATCAACGATTGAAGGGATGAAGGATGTGGGAATGAAGATCGGGATAGCCTTCCAGATTAAAGACGATCTTTTTGATTATGGCCTTGCAGACGTTGGAAAACCTACCCGTAACGACATCCAGGAAAGAAAAGTAACATTGCCATTTATCTATGCGCTGGAAAATGCGTCAAAACTTGAGCAGTTAAATGCCCGACGGTTGATGAAAAAGCGTAAAAAATCGCAAAAGGATATCGACAAAATTGTGCAATTCGTACATGAAAATAAGGGGCTTGAACTTGCAGAATCGAAAATGACGAAATACGCACAGGAAGCTCTCGAAACATTACAAACGCTGCCTATCCAGCGAGGGTATGATGACTTTAAAGCTCTGATCGAATTTATCATCAACAGAAAAAAATAGCCGTTCAAATGGTTCATATTTTTTTGTCTGATGTACATTTGGGAATCCATGACGATGACCAAACCAAAAAGTTGGAAAATGAATTGATCCGGTTGATAGATTATTGTGAATCAAACCACATTCAAATTCATATTTTAGGCGATTTTTTTGAGTACTGGATGGAATTCCCGGATTACATTCCCAAATTGGGTCAAACAGTTTTAGATCGGTTTGAAACGTACAATCAAAAAATGGATGGGAAAACGACATTCATTACCGGAAACCACGATTTCTGGACGGTTTCACATTTGGAAGAACGGGGATTTAATGTTCAACACGAATACGTTGAGCTTGAATTGGATGGAAACAGACTTTTTCTATGTCACGGCGATGGCCTTTCAGATAAACAATTCCAACTTCCGCGTCCCATATTGCATCGATTCATCCGGCATCCGAAATTTGTTACCTTCTATAAGTTTTTGTTATCAGGAAAAACCGGGCTTCAATTGATGAAAGCGTTCTCAAATTTTGCGCGGGATGAAGATTACATCAACACAGAGCGGCTGAGTGATTGGGCCGAAAGCATGCTCGAAAAATTTCCTTATGATATTATCGTTTCGGGACATGACCATATTCCGAGAATGGAAACTTTTTCTGAAGGAACCTATATAAATACCGGGTACTTCAACCATTATAAAACCGTTTTAAAATATACCAAAGGAGCTTTTGATCTCGTTACTTGGAACGACGGCGTAAAAGAATTTCAACCCTACAAAAATCAGTACAAAGCAGATCTGAATGGATAAAAATAACAACATAGATATGGACCGATACTTCAACGACCGGGAGTATCGAAAACAGATCTCATCCAACAAGAAAAAGAAAAAATCATTCCGGGGCCTACTCGATAACAGAATTGTGAAGATTGGGTTGATTACCTTTGGCGTTCTGTTTCTGATTGTTTGCGGATATGTATACTACCTTTTCCAGGGGCTCCCCTCCATCCAGGAACTTGAAAACCCTAAAACAGCCATTGCCACCGAGGTGCGAAGCCGGGATGGCGTTGTTCTGGACCGATATTTTGTTGAAAACAGAACCTATGTTGATATCAACAACATCTCACCAAATGCAATCAATGCACTTGTTGCGACGGAAGATCACCGGTTTTTTAGTCACTGGGGTGTGGACTTTCAGAGCCTGATGCGCCTGCCTTATTATTGGCTTCGACAGAGATTTGAGGGAGGATCCACAATCAGCCAGCAATTGGCGCGAAATCTCTATCGAAAAATTGGATTCGAAGTGACCGTGACCCGAAAACTTCGGGAAATGATTACGGCCGTTCAGATTGAAAGCAATTATACCAAAGAAGAGATCATCGAAATGTACCTGAACACGGTTGAGTTCAGTAACAGCGCCTTCGGGATTGAATCGGCAGCACAAACACATTACGGTAAACCGGCAAGTGATCTGACTCTTTCTGAATCAGCAAACTTGATCGGTCAGCTTCAGGCTGTCTATGCTTACAATCCAAGATTTTTTCCTGAACGAGCGATGTCTCGAAGAAATATCGTTCTGAGCCAGATGCAAAAACATGGGTTTATCAGCCAGGAAGTCTTTGAGAATTTGAGCCAGGAACCGATTGCGCTCGATTATCATCCACCATCAAAAGCAGGAAGAGAGAGCCGGTATTTTGGGGAATATGTGCGACTACAAGTTGAGGATTGGGCCGAAGAGAATGGATATGACCTTTACTCTGACGGACTTGTAATCTACACCACGATCGATTCTCGTTTACAACAGCATGCCGAAGCTGCAGTGCAGGAAAAACTCGTTGAATTTCAAGACAGATTTGAAAGTGAGTGGACCTCCTATGGCGGCGATTATATGAATCGACTCTGGGAAAAATATCCCACTTTTTTAAAGAGTTTTATCCGAGAAACAAATCGTTATAAAAATGCTTTTTCGAAGTTAGAAACCGATCAGGAATCTGTTGTTTTTGATCATCTTATGGCCGATTCGGCTTTTGTGGATTCGGTTAAACGAGTGCGCACGAAGCTGCAAGCCAGCTTTACAGCCATCCGCCCCGATAACGGGCATATTCTGGCTTGGGTCGGCGGTGCCGATTTTGGAACGCAGCAGTACGATCATGTTCATCAATCCAAACGGCAGGCAGGCTCCACTTTTAAGCCTTTTGTGTATGCTGTAGCTATTGATAACGGATATATGCCCTATCATAAATTTTCGAAGTATCCCAGCAGTTTCATTCAGCCCAACGGCAGAACCTGGGATCCGAAAGACCCCTCTGTTCCATCCGGACCGGAAATGGTGCCCCTGCGTGAAGCACTCGCAAGAAGTTTGAACAATGTAACGATTCGACTGCTGCCGGAGATTGCCGGAGCACCGGGGACAAACCGTACCCGGGAACTAGAACCGGCTGCCCGGATGATCAGGGAGATGGCTTCTAACTTTGGGATTGACATGAGTGATTTTCCACCCTATCCATCAATTGCTTTAGGAACTGCTGAAGTCTCCCTTCTTGAGCTTGTCAGTGCCTACACAACATTTGTGAATAAAGGCGTGCACATTGATCCGATTGCGATTACCCGAATCGAAGACAAAGAAGGAAATGTACTGCAGGAATATTTCCCTGAAATGACCCAGGAAGTCATCAGCCCGGAAACAGCTTACATGATGGTTGACATGATGCGCGGTGTAATTCGCGGTGGCGAAGATTATCACGGTACGGGCGTGCGATTAAGAAATGTATATAACGTTCAACAAGACGTAGCCGGCAAAACCGGAACTACCCAAAACAGTGCAGATAACTGGTTTGTAGCCATGATGCCGCACATTGTAATGGGTTCATGGGTTGGCGGTGAGGATCGAAGAATTCGTTTTCCTACGGATAATCCCGCAAGTATTGGTCAGGGTGCCAGAACCGCTTTACCTATCGTTGGTCAGTTCATTAACAATGTAACGGACGATCCGGAAGCGCCCTGGAGTTACGATGCTTTTGAACCGCCTGCCGGTTTCACAATGCCTGAAGATCCTGCAACCCGAGATCAAAGTCGTGAACGGGAACGAATTGGCTGGTAGATCAACCATCTATCAAGTTAAGGGATGGTATTTATCTTAGATGGACTATTTTTGGGGAGCCAGACTATCCATACTATTTCTGATATTTAAATCTGACTTATGCGTTGTAATGGGTTGAGCAGTAACCATTTCGCCTTCCCAGTCGATTTAAATTATACCGGTTTAGTCTTTTACTGCACTTCTTCAACGGCCCCTTCGCTGAAACCTTCACTTTTACACAGTCACTCCTCTCCCTTTGTGAAATTTATTCACATTCATTGCCTCTACTTTATTTCGAATAATTCTTCGTTTCCTCTAAAATCACTCATTGTGAGCCTTAAAAGACGATTTTCACATCTTTAAAATAAATTGGCACACTTGTTGTGTTAATACAAATCAATATCGCCACCAAGTAAGCAGGTTCATCTGACCGAAATCTGAATTTGCAGATAAACGCATATTTCTATGCCGTCCAGAATCTGTTAAAAAACGGGGAATGACTTTTGCTTTTTTACTTATAAAACAAACTACTATGGCTACAAAACTACATGCATTTCTATTATTGACAATGCTTCTTTTCACAATTTTCCTCATTCAATGTAATTCTCCGAACACATTTGAGGCGGATGACATACCCGGCGTTTCCCTTCTGGGTCCCTCGAATGGCGAAAATGCCCAAACCACATCCGTCACACTCACATGGAAAGGAGTTTCTATTGCCCAAGAGTATGAGGTACAGGTGGCCAACGATTACAATTTTTCCGACATAAAGCTCATGAAAATGGTTCACGATACCTCCTTTACCATTACAGGACTGGAGCATGATCAGACCTACTACTGGCGGGTTAGAGCCAGTGCCAATGAAAACAACGGTTACTGGTCTGATATTTGGGAGTTTATCACAAAAAAAGTGGATGGAACTGATGATTCTGAGCCCCTCAGTTTTGTCAGCGTACAAAATGGAAGATTTGTCGTTGATAATGAAGTTTTCCGTTTTGCCGGGACGAATGCCTACTATCTTCCAAATTTTGAAAAGGTTAATCCGAATCTGGTAGACAGAACGCTGGATGAATTTCAGGCAGCCGGTATTACCGTGATCCGAATGTGGGCCTTTTACGATGGAATTTGGAGGTGCGGAGAGAATCCGGATCCTATGAATGAGAACGTGATCCAAACAGCACCGGGCAAATACAACGAACAAGCGTTACGCGATTTCGACCACGTAATCGCAAAGGGTAAGGAGCGAAACATACGGTTTCTTCTGCCATTGATAAATTTCTGGGACGATCTCGGCGGAATTTGCCAATATAATACCTGGGCCGGTGCATCCAATCCATCCCGGAATTTAGATTTCTTTCTTAATAATAAAAATACCCAGAAATGGTTCCGCGATTATATTTCCATGTTGCTCAACCGTGTGAATACTGAGACCGGCATCGCTTACAAAGATGAACCGGCCATTTTTGGTTGGCAAATCATAAATGAAGGCCGTAACAATGGACAAGAAGACCCCCGAATTATTCGAGACTGGTATCAGCAGATGATACAGTATATAAAAAGTATTGATTCTAACCATTTGGTGAGTACCGGCGAAGAGGGGCTTGACCATTATAGTTTAGGGCATGGAGAGCATCAAGAGTTTGTCCACCCCAACTATTCATCAGAGGCGTACAGCAACTCCTGGGTGATTCGGGCTGATGCCGGAACCAGTTTTGTCTTGAACTCGGCAATTCCTGAGAGCGATTTTCTAACTTTTCATTGGTATCCGAGAGCAGTAGGCTTCAACGAAGCAAGTTTTAACCAAGTGATCAAGGCACAGCATGCATGGCTTTCAGATCACCAAAATATTGCTAATGATGTAAGAAAACCGCTTGTGTTAGCCGAGTATGGCTTTTCCAGCTCAACATACACTCCAGATCAGGCTCTCTATAAGGATCTCTGGGAACATGCCGAACAGCTTCGTTTAGACGGAACTTTGATGTGGCAATTTGTTGTCGATGATACAAAGTGTCCTGAAAATGGAGGTAACATATGCTGGCCCGGAGGAAGAAAGGATCAGGATCTTTATTATGGATTTCGGAATCATATTCAGACAATGAATTCCATGCATTAATTTTTTACAGAAAACAGGAGTATACCGTCCTGCGCTATAGGCAGATCGAATTTCAACCGTTTGAATCTCAAAGGAGTTCGGACTAAATATCCTTCTTTACCTACTGAACTTTCTTATTGAATTGAAAAGTGTCGGCTGAAAGATTATCGCCCTCTCCGGTTGATGGCCATTTCTCAAGTTCAGCGAATCCGTCACCGTCTGTAAAAACACGCCCTGTACCGCTCGGAATAAAAATTCCGATATCTTTGTCATCAATGACAATGATTCCACCAAAAGCTTCGCGGATTCCATTATCATCAATCATACCTGAAAGAAAGTTTACAGAAACCACTGTGTCCTGCTCAACAATATCCAATTGTTTTCCAAAGACGGAAAACTTCTTCCCCTTCCCGATGATGAACGAGTCTTCTCCAAGAAACGGATTCGACCCCAGCACAATCCTGTCGAAGTCAACCGTTAAGTTTTTGTTATCCTGATTGTTGAACCGGAAGAGCGTATCTCTGAACCTCCCGCCGGGCTGAATTGCATCCCCCGGAACATTTGTAGTTTCCAAAACGGTCGGCTGCATCATCACTGTTGCCTGGCCAATTGCATCGCTTGAAGACAAAAGACGTGCTACTACATTTGGCGGATTTTTACCGCGATGGATCGGAAATTTCAGTTCATTTTCGAGCACATTCAACAAATTATCTCCTAAAAGCTCTCGAATGGGCTCGCTGATTCCGTCTTCAAACTCAACATTTACATTATTCTCTGATTTACAGGAAATCAGAACCGCTGAAAAAAGAATTACAGTGATAAAACTTAAAATCCGGATTTTATATCTGTGTTTATTGAGATGCACGGCGTACAAACGATTGAATAATTACATTTAAAATATGTTTCTTCACTTAGTAAATCATAAACGCAGTAGAATAACATTAAATTTGAACATCTTTGTAATGATTATAATTCTGCACAGAATTCCAATACATTCCTCTTAAATCATCTTAAAAAGTCTGAACATGAAACCAGTCTGCCTAACATGAATCTTTTTAATCAATTCCTGTTTTTTGCAGGATTTTTATTCACGTTCACCAATATTTTCGCTTCTACCGCAGAAGCATCTCAGCAAGATCCATCTTCGGGGTTTGACGATTCCCAGGTTTTATGGTACGAACAACCGGCTGAAGAGTGGCTCGAAGCGTTACCGATTGGAAATGGCCGCTTTGGTGCGATGGTATTTGGAGATCCAACAAACGAACATTTGCAGCTTAATGAAGACAGCCTCTGGCCGGCCGATGACACTTGGGGGCTCGCCGAGGGAGATCCTGAGGACCTTGAAAAGGTTCGACAGCTCTTAATTAAGGGAAACAATGCTCAGGCTGATTCTCTGTTTGTGGATAAATTTTTGAATAAAAGTGTGACCCGGTCGCATCAAACCATGGGAGACCTATTCATCGATTTTGAGACGGAGAATTATGAGAATTACAGGCGATGGCTGAACCTGGAGACTGCCGTTTTTGAATCTGAATTTTCGGTTGATGGAAACGAGGTTCATCAACGAGTAATTGCTTCTCATCCCGATGACGGAATTTTTATTGAATATGCGACCAACTCGACGGAAGGACTCTCAGCTACAATTACTATGAGTCGGCCGAATGATCACGGACATCAAACCGCAACTACATTTGTTGAAGATCAGGCGTTGGTGATGCAGGGCGAGATCACACAGTACGGCGGACAGTTTAAAGGCGAAGAGCGGCCAATTACACACGGAGTGAAATTTGATACCCGATTGAAAATAGATCATACCGGTGGAGAAGTCATTTACCATGAAGATTCAATTGAGTTGAGAAATGTTCAAAACGTAACGATCTATCTCGTCTCAAATACCGATTTCTATACTGAGGATTATCAACAAAAAAGCCGCTCTCACCTGGATGAAGTTTCTGCCAAGTCGTTCGATGAATTGTTGGATGCTCACATTAAAGATTATCAAGAACTTTATGATCGGGTCCATTTGGCAATCGATCATGAACAAAAAAATCAACCCACAGATGAGCGTCTTCAAGAAGTTATGGATGGTGGCATTGACGTCGGCTTGGAAGAAATGTTGTTCAATTATGGACGATATTTGTTGATAAGTTCATCTCGCAAAGGGACCAATCCGGCAAATTTGCAGGGAATTTGGAATCGGCATATTGAGGCTCCGTGGAATGCGGATTATCATCTGAATATCAATTTACAGATGAATTACTGGCCTGCGAATGTTACCAATCTGGATGAGTTGAATATGCCTTTGTTCGATTTTTTAGATAAGCTCATCGAGAATGGAAAAGAATCAGCACGGGAAAATTTTGGAGCCATTGGTTCCTTTTTACCGCATGCAACAGACCTGTGGGCACCGGCATGGCTTCGATCCACAACGGCGTATTGGGGTGCGTCATTCGGCGCCGGCGGATGGATGATGCAGCACTATTGGCATCATTACCTGTTCACACAAGATGTAACTTTTCTCCGCGAACGTGCATTTCCGGCGATCCAGGAAGTTGCCAAATTTTACAGCGACTGGCTGATTGAAGATCCCAGAGACGGAACTTTGATTTCGGCACCGTCCTCTTCACCTGAAAATCGGTTTATCAACGAAAATGGAGAACCGGTTGCGCTCACATTGGGAAGTGCGAAAGATCAACAGGTGATTCATGAAGTATTCACGAACTATCTGAAAGCGGCTGATATTCTCGACATTGAGAACGAATGGACTCAGAAAATCAGCGAACAACTTGAGCAGTTGAGATCCGGAGTCCAGTTGGGAAGTGACGGTCGAATTCTGGAATGGGATCGGGAATATGAAGAATATGAACTCGGCCACAGGCATATGTCTCATCTGTATGCATTTCACCCCGGTAATCAAATCACGTATCAAAAAACACCTGAATTAGTCGACGCAGCAAAACAAACTATGCAGTATCGAATGGATCACGGCGGCGGACACACCGGTTGGAGCCGTGCTTGGCTCATCAATCTTCAGGCTCGGTTTTTGGATGGAAATCTCGCTCATAACAATATCCACTTGCTGCTCCAAAAGTCGATGGCACCCAATATGTTCGACCTGCATCCACCGTTTCAGATTGACGGGAACTTTGGACTCACAGCCGGAATCGCAGAGATGTTATTACAATCTCACGAAGAAAATCTGATCAGAATTCTTCCGGCATTGCCCGATGTGTGGTCATCCGGTTCGGTATCCGGACTCAAAGCCCGGGGCAATATCACCGTTGATATTAAGTGGGAGAATGGAGAGGCAACTGAAGTTGTTCTTACATCTCCTGTTGAGCAAATGATTGATGTAATGGTGAATCAAGAAACAAAACAGGTAAGTCTGGTTTCCGGTGAAAGCATCGATCTGCTCAAATAGGAAATGGGTGAAAGAACAATTTCTCAATCGTGTGGATCTGTTGATATTTTAGAATCAGTCTAAAGTTAAATCCTTGTTATTAATATTTTAAAAGCTCATTTTTCTTTGCAAATAGTTCTAATTTGCCATTTAGAACTGCTATATTGCACCTGCTGTAACATTGACATTCCAACTGTCTGACGCTAAGTTTGCGTCTGTATAAGATTTGCATCTATGTTTGAGCAATATTTACCAATTTTTGTACTCCTCGGTATCGTCTTTGTGTTGGCACTTGTCCTGATGTCGCTTTCACGACTTTTAGGGCCCTATCGTCCCAACACTATAAAATTAAAACCTTACGAAAGCGGAATGGACCCGGTTGGCCAGGCGAAAGACCGGTACTCAATCGCTTTCTATTTGGTAGCCATGGAGTTTATTGTTTTTGATCTGGAAGTTGTATTTGTCTATCCCTGGGCAGTTCGTTTTTTAGATATGAGTACAGGAACGTTTATAGCGATGACAGTATTTATTGTAATACTGTTTATAGGTCTGATTTATACTCTCAAGAAAGGTACGTTAGACTGGGATATGAAGAATTATAAATATAAGGCATTGAAAAAATAATATGGGAATTGAAAGCGCACTTGGAAAAGGCTATTTAACCACCCGGATGGATACGCTCGTTAACTGGGCACGATCCAACGCAGCGTGGCCTATGCCGATGGGTTTGGCTTGTTGTGCTATCGAGATGATGGCATTTGCAGGTCCCCGGTATGATGCAGCACGATTCGGTTCAGAAGTGATGCGGTTTTCTCCGCGCCAGGCCGATGTTA
Organism: uncultured Rhodohalobacter sp.; assembly: GCA_964422985.1. Taxonomy (GTDB): domain Bacteria; phylum Bacteroidota; class Rhodothermia; order Balneolales; family Balneolaceae; genus Rhodohalobacter. The sequence goes on from CAYRDO010000105.1 coordinate 14,011, forward strand.
TGATTGTTGCCGGCTGGTGTTCGTACAAAATGTCTCACGCCATACGGCGAATTTGGGACCAAATGCCCGACCCGAAATGGTGTATTGCAATGGGAGCTTGCGCTTCCACCGGAGGAATGCACAGATGTTACGGCGTTGTTCAGGGATGTGATAATTTTCTCCCTGTTGATGCCTATATCTCCGGTTGCCCTCCCCGACCTGATGCCGTCCTTCACGCATTGATGAAAATACAGGACAAAATTAAAACCGAGCATTCAGTAATGCTTGATACCTGATTAATCTATGAGCTTAGAATTATCAGAACATCTTCAAACAACGGTTGACTCTTTAACT
>CAYRDO010000106.1:0-6166 GCA_964422985.1 uncultured Rhodohalobacter sp.
ATAAGCGTAAAAGTTCTGGAAAGTCATGATTTGAAGGATTCTTCATAAAAAGGACACCGGATCTGCCTTCATCCACATCAGAAATTCCATTTACATCAATCCATCTGGCACGGGTTGCATTTCCATCACTCTTATCAAATCCTTCAGACGTCAAAAGATCCGCGGTATCATCATTCCACTTTTCGGTGGCTCGCAAACTAAATCCTTGGTATCGATAGGCCTTAATTGTGAGAGGAGATTCCGAAGCCGGATTTAGCGTAGATACAAAATCGATCAACCAGATATCATTCTCCGGATCAGCATTCCAGGCGATCACTTCCCACTTTTCGTGCAGAGCTACTTTTTCACCGGATGGAGCGCTGAGATCAACATGTTTTAAGAATGTTTCGAACCCACCAAAAACAGTTCCCGAAGTTGTTTGCAGAGTTTCCTCATGACGAACAGTACCCTCACCATCAGCCAAATTCCAGAAATCAACTTCACGGCCCTCAAAATCTGTCCGTGTCCACGGATTCCAAATTCCATAGTGATGATAATGGTCGGGCGGCTGAATTCTTGTGATCACTTCTCCACCCGGCGACCATAACGGATGGATATACCCATTCCGGCTGTAAAGTTTGGAAACACCTTCTGGCGGAGATTTCAGAGCATGGCGATAGCTCAATACTTTTTTTTCATCGATGCTAAGAGTTAAATCCTCTCCATTGTCGGTAACGCGAATAGTACTCCCATTTTCTTCGGTGCTATTATTGGTTTCTTTTTTGAGGATATAAGTTCTGGTTGTGCCTGGCGGTGTGTCTCCTCTTAATATCCAACGGAGTGATTTTTGGAAACCATTTGCATCGAGTTGAGAAGTTACTTTGTGCTCTTGACCGTTTTTAATTTCATAAAGTTGTAATTTTTGCCCGGATTGCAGTGCAATTGGAAGATTTTCTAAAGAAACACTGACAGGTAGATCTGTCCGGTCGTATCTGCCAGCTTCAACAGAAAACTCGGCGACTCTTGTTGATTGCGCCTTTAAAACGGATGAAGTTATCAGGAAGCTGAAGATCAATACAAAAAAAATATAAGATCTTATTTGAGTGAGTTTTGTAAACCCTGACATCTTGTTTGGATAAAATGGTAATGATCGTTTCTTGTTACGGTCTTGAATTTTTGTACTGCTTTGTTTCATTTAATCCTCTATTCGAAATAATAAATACATTTGTGGAAAACAGAAGTAGGATATATTCATCAAGAATACTTTCAGAAATTTGAAGGAAGATTATACACTACTTTCTATCTGTTCAGAATAAAAACTGCAATCAACCCTTTCGCATAATCATTAGTTATATCCTAATAATATTGCATTTAAAAAGGAAAGGGTGAATCTAATCCAATGAATCAGATTCTCCCTTCCCTATGTATTGATCACCTACTTTTAACGTAGTTTAGAATTAGTATCCCGGATTTTGAGGATACTCATTAGTTGTACGCGTTAACTGATTAGCCGGTATTGGTCTGAGCAGATGATAATCCTGAATATTTGGTGCTCCTTCCGAATTATATAATTTCACCCTTTCCACCAGTTTGCCAGTCCTCTTTAAATCAAACCATCGTTTCTGTTCACCATAAAGCTCCCTTCCGCGTTCGTCCAGGATAAAATCCAAGTCGAGCTCTGCAGCGGTAATTTCCATCTGGCCTTCCATTCCGGGCCACGCGGCACGGCGACGAACCGCATTGACTCTTTCAACAGCAGTATTCAAATCACCGGCCTGTAAATATGCTTCGGCGGCAAGTAAATAGGTGTCTGCCATGCGATACACAATATAATCCCGGGAACCGGCTTCATAGTTTGTTGATGGACGCTTCCAATCGTCAACCTTCTTCAGAACAGGAAACATAAGGCCATACATGTACCATGGATCACCTTGATTATCGAGATGCCAGGTGTAGAGTGATCCTGTAGCCCCCTCTTCAGGAGCTTTTACTCCTGGTAGCCTTGCTTCAATATCTGCTATTTTTTCAGGAGTCAAGAATTCATTCATCACCCACACGGCCGTATCTCCAACAGCCGCACCTTCCGGAAGAGTCGGCTCATCATTATAATACCAAACATCCTGGAAAAACTTCGTATAGCGGGAGTCTACGTCCAGCGGACGATAACTCTCGAGAGCAAATGGAGTTGGTTTATAACGCTGCCAGGGGCGGCCATAGCCAGGATCATTGGCACGAATTAGGCCATCATTATGTATTTCGTACCACGAACGGTAGTGCATATGACTGTGGTTGCCGTTTGACCAAAAGAATGAGTTCTCATTAAGAAGCGGGTCCTCAGTATATTGTACTGACCAGATAACTTCTGCGTTTTGCTCGTTATCATGGTTAAAGGGGGCCATCACATCAGGCAAAAGCTCGAAATTATAATTATTGATCACATCGTCAAACATAGCTGCCGCTCTGGAGTAATCATCCCCTTGAGCAAAGTCTTTATATCCACGGGTAAGCAGCACCAGTCCAAGCATGTTTTTAGCTGCCGGCTCAGTAGCTCTTCCGAATTCAGACTGCTCGGCCGGCAGATGCTGGATAGCAAACTCGAGGTCTGATATGATTGCATCAAAGATTTCATTCTCGGGAGTTCTTTCGGCCTCAGTTTCCACTCCTACAGTTTCTTCAAGTGTCAGGTGAACCGGACCAAACTGTTGGACCAAAATGAAATAATAATGAGCCCGAAGAAAACGCGCTTCAGCTATTTTTGCATTCTTTTCAGCGTCAGACATCTGCACATCTTCTGCGCGCCTAATAGCCGCATTAGCAGTATTGATTCCCCGGTAGAAGTCCCTCCAAATGTTCCAAAAGGAACTTACTTCCGAATTCAGTGCAGCCTCATATTGGTCCATGAAATGAAAACCTCCATGGCCTCCGTGGGTAATAATGTCTGTACCCATGACCGTTATATTGGCTCCATCCTCCGATCCGTAAAACTGGCGTAACGGTGCATATGAAGCATTGACTGCGGCTTCGAAGCCTTCCGGTATGCTGTAAAACGTATCAGCAGTTACCCCGGATACAACCTCTTCCTCCAATACATCACAGGAAACCAATAGCAATATCGCTAAGACAAAAGCCGGTATTAAAAATTTTGAATTTTGCATGATTCTAAATTTTTCTAATTAAAAGTTAATTTCTACACCCAATGAAAACAGTCGTCTGCTGGGAGTTCTTGCATTGATCTCACCACCATTATCGCTATCAGCTTGTTGATCTTGAATCTCCGGATCCACACCATCTTCCATATGAGAGAATACAAAAGGTGTTTCCGCATTCACATATAATCTGGCAGAACGCATACCAATCCTTTCCAGCACACCAGAAGGCAAGTTATAACCAAATTGTATATTGCGAACTTTCAGGAAATCGCCCGGCATATATCCCAAAGTAGACCCATTGAGAGGACTCTCACGTGTACCATCTGGTTTCGGGCCTACATTCGTAGGATTATCAGGAGTCCAGTAATCAATATCCAAGTTATTATACCGCCCTTGCATGGTGTTGTTATTCACCCTAAAAGCATTATAAATCGTATGGCCAAAACTGCCGAATAGAAATATGGACAGATCGAAATTTTTATATCGGAAATTATTGATAATAGAACCGGTTAAAGTCGGTATATCCGATCCGAGGATAATTCGGTCCTGCTCATTAATTCTTCCGTCACCATTTTGATCCGTTACCTTTATCTCACCGGGTTCCCTGCCGAATACTGCAGCTTGTTCTGCTTCATTTTGCTGCCAGATACCTGTTTTATCGTAGTCGTACCATACCGTAATAGGTTCACCGATAAACCACCCGTTTCCGATATCATCTTCTCCCGTGCCATAAAGAGATATGATCTCCTCCCTGTTGGCAAAGAGATTCACATTGGTGGACCAGCTAAAATCACGATTAGAAATATTCCGGCTGGTAAGGGAGAATTCAAAACCACTGTTTTTAGTTTCTCCAATATTTTCAAACACTGATTCGAAACCGGAGGTAATCGGTATAGCCCGCTCGAGCAGCAGGTCTTTCGTATTTGTTTGATATAACTCAAAACTACCAACTAACCGATCATTCCACAGGCCAAAATCCAGCCCTATATTCGCGGTGGCAGAGGTTTCCCATTGCAAATCGGGATTGGAAAGCTCGCTGGGCCGGAATCCAAAACCGGCTTGATTACCAAATGAATATACTGTTCTGCCCAAGCCTCCCCTTGTTTGGTAAGGATCAATAGCTGTATTACCCGTCACTCCATAACTGACCCTTAACTTTAACTCCGAAAATAAATCCTGGTCTTCCATAAAGGGCTCACTAGAGATACGCCAGCCTATAGCAGCCGATGGGAAAAAGCCCCACCTGCTATCGTCAGCAAGTCTTGAGGATCCGTCATAGCGACCGGTTACAGTAAAGAGATATCGGTCTTTCAGTTGGTAGTTAACTCGTCCCATAAAAGACATTAACCCCCATTCTTCCAAGTTACTGTCATATCCTTCCACAGTAGCACCTGTACCTAAGTTGTGAAATTCCTGAGATTCATAAGGCAGATCTGAAACCGCTAAATCTGTAAACTCATCTCTGGACTGTTGTACACTGAAAAGCCCCGTGGTAGTTAAGGAATGAATCTCGCCAAAATCCTGGGTGTAAGTAAGTATATTTTCCCACGTGTAGGTAAAAATTCGGCTATGCTCTTTTTCGGAGTATGGACTCTGTTCTTCCCTGGATACAGTTTCACTTCCCTGGAATAAACCGCGCCGCCAATCCTGCAGGTCGGTCCCAAAATTCATCCGGAAATTCAAATTTTCCATCATATCCAGATCGGCATAAACATTACTGAAAATTCGTGCACGTTCTCTTTCATCTATGTATGCTCCATCAACCAAATCTGCCAGAGGATTGAAAATTAATGGATCGGCTCCAGGTCTTAACACGAGGTTTCCTTCATCATCATAAGGTTCAGCCAGTGGATTTGTAGCCAACGCTTCTCCATATGGGTTAGAACCCCAGTTTTGTACTTGATGAGATAATTGGGTGGAAGTACCAATACTGAGCCGGTCAGAAATCGAATGATCCAGATTCAACCTTAGAGTATTGCGGTTAAAATCCTGATTACTGATGACTCCCTGGTCAAAAAGGAAATTACCGGATACGGCAAATCTTGTATTTTCATTTCCTCCGTTTACACTTAACTGGTGACTCGTCTTGTATCCATCTTCCAAAAGCAAATCAGCCCAATCAGTAGATACTCCCCGGTTAATTGCCTCCTCTTCATCCGGAGTAAGTGTTCGACCTGATATTCGTTTCATTTCGGCAAATTCAGCACCATTCATCATATCCGGTACCCCAAGTGTCTGGGAAATACCTGCATACCCGGAATAGGAAACCTGCGTAGGATGGTTACCTCCACGATTTGTTGTTATAAGCACAACGCCATTTGCGCCTCTAGAACCATAAATAGCTGTAGCAGAGGCGTCCTTTAAAACCTCCATGGATTCAATATCCATTGGATTAATATCATTTACATTTCCCTCAACAGGTATACCGTCTACCACAAAGAGTGGATCGTTGGATGCAGTTAGAGATCGTCGCCCGCGAACACGCAGAGTCATTCCTTGTCCTGGCCTGTTACCTGCGGATAAAGCCACAACTCCCGGAGTTCTTCCCTGTAGTGCCTGACCGGCATCAGTAATGGGTACTTCATTTATTTCTTCACTTGAAATAGAAGAAACAGATCCAGTAATATCGCGCCTCTCAACGGCACCATAACCAACAACAACTAATTCCTCACCTGTAATAGCTTGAGGGACTAATGCTATGTCTATGGCACTTCGACCATTTATTGGTTCTTCAATTGTCTGGTATCCTATATAAGAGAATATAAGTGTATCATTTTCAGCAGTTGCTGCAATTGAAAATTCACCATCTAAATCGGTGGTGGTTCCCGTAGTGGTACCTTTTACTACTATATTTACTCCTGGTAGCGCTTCCTTTGTGTCTGAAGAAAAAACACTACCCGTTACATTATGCGATTGAGCCATTAAAGATTGGCTCAAGCCAGTCACAAAAGCTCCAATTACTAGAAAAAAGATCAGTAATTTAATAGAACTGGCTGTATTCGTATTATCCATATTTTCAGTTCTTTGTTGAGGTTATA
>CAYRDO010000106.1:6176-14042 GCA_964422985.1 uncultured Rhodohalobacter sp.
CTATTTGAATTTCATTAAAAATAATTAATTTTAGTGCAATCGATTGCACTCTCATTTAAATAATAAAAAATCAACTATAAAAACAATTTTTATGATTTTTTAACAGTTGTTTTTTAATACTAAAAATTTAAACCTTATTAGAAATGCACCTTTTGTAACCGTTATTGCAATTTTAGTGGGGGTACAATCGACTTGCCTGATTCTTAGAATTCCACATTCATCTGTTTTCTTCTGAAGTGGTAAGTCAATTTTTCATTTCAATGAATAAAAAGAAAAAGACAACTATAGCTGATATTGCCAAAAAGCTTGGCATCACTCCGTCAACAGTTTCTCGGGCTTTGGGGAATCATCCTCGAATTAGTGATACAACAAAAGAAGCTGTCTGGGAAATGGTTGATAAATTAAACTATCAACCCAATAATATTGCTTCTGCACTCAGAAAAGGTAAAAGCAACATTATTGGTGTAATTGTACCTACCTCCGACCGTCAATTTTTTGCGTCTTTCATTCGTGGAATTGAGGAAATCGTCCGAAATGAGGGCTATAACCTTATGATCTGTCAGTCCGACGATCAGTTTTCAAAAGAGAAATCTGGGATTGATACATTGTTAGGTATTCAGGTTGATGGAATTATAGCTTCTGTTGCTAAAGAAACCACCGATATTTCTCATTTCAAGAAAATAAAAAAGAGAGGTGTGCCGCTTGTTCTTTATGATCGCGTAATTGAATCCCTAGATGTTAATCTTGTTGTATCCGATGATTATATGGGAGCATACAATGCAGTCACGCATTTAATCAATCAGGGATGTAAACGGATCGCCCATTTTGCTGGAAAGCAACACATTCATATCTACAAAAATCGACTCAAAGGGTATCTTCAAGCCCTTAAAGAGAATAACATACCCATTGACGAAGAAATTATTATTGAATCAGATCTCATTAAGGATACATACAGTATTCTTGAAAGAGGTCAAAAAATGGGTAAACACCTACTTGAATTACAGAATCCCCCGGATGGAATTTTCTCATCCAGTGATTTTGCTGCAATGGGCGCCATTCAACATTACAAGAAAAATAATATAAAAATACCTGAGGATATTGCTCTGGTTGGCTATAGTAATGACTTTTCTGCGGCCGTCATAGAACCATCATTAACATCGCTTGATCAACAAACTATCGAAATGGGAAATATTGCAGCCCAACATTTCTTACATCAAATTGATACAAAACCTGAAGAATTTACTCCGAAAAAGACAGAGCTAAAACCAAAACTGATTATTCGGGAATCATCTAAACGCAAATAGCTCAAATGAATTCATTTCTCATTCCCAAAACCAGTCAGAGTGGAATCAGGGAGCGATTAAATGTAGAGTGTAGCAGATAAAAATTAACCTGACATATCTATTTCAACAGTCTGTACAGCACACATCCGGCACTTTGGTTAAACGAGAGGTCCGCAGTATACGATGGTGACCTAGTTCATCACTAACCGGACTCGGCCTTCGTTCGATATCTGGAGTGAAAGATCTACTCCGAACACTGAACCTTCTGTTGTATTCCTGGCTGAATGTATTTGTCTGGTTGTTACTCATAAAATTGGTTGCTGTTTGGGCAACATCGGGTTGTCTTAGGTCTGTAATATGTTCAAAAATATTCGTGATCTGAGGCAGAATTTCTACTACAACAACACTTAGGGAAGCATCTTTTGGCAGGCCATATATTGTTAGTAATTGGGATACTTCTTTATTACTCCAAACCGTGGTTCCATATTTCGTAGAGCTTTTATTCTTTTTAGTAAAGTCTGACAGCTTAAGGAAGTTACCGGTCTGTGAAATTGAAGCTTGCCCTTTCAAAATTTTCGTGGTAATTCCATTGAGTAACTCCAACTGTTCACCTGTATATTTCTCAAACACATTTGTCTCCTGATCCGTCTCAACCTGTACTCTCCAGTCAAGAGGACGATCATCCAGCAAAATATTCCTGTAATCGTTGTTATCCGCCTGTTTTACCTGCGCATAAAGTAAACCCCATAATTCCGTTCGAGGCGGATTTGCAGTCACATTTTTACCGTTATGTACTGCAACCGCATACGGAGCGGTCACCCAAAGCTTATCCTTGTCTCTATTCGGCATGCAGGTAAGTGCCGGAGCCGGATGTTGAATACCATGCGATTTTAACCTCCGTCCAAAACGTCCCTGGGCTGTTGTCCAAACCTTTTCAGGTTCTTCGTCGGGGTTTTCGGGGGGGCGCTCATAATGGCCAACCCTAAATTCGTATGTAAAAAAGTTGAACATTTCATCACTGTTTGCATGCAACCCCGGTGGCAAGGGCAAAATGTAATGCACATCGCTTGAAGCACTTTTTACCATCGGCTGCATAGCATTCAGTCCGGCAAGATCATTGGATGATGCCGGTGAAATAATACGTATCTGTTCGGGATCAATAGGCAACGGCAGTTCTTCCGGAGCAATAAATAGCGAAGGATTATTGTTGCTTATCAACTGGTCGGGCGAATTAGCCAATACCCTTGCAAAATATGTGTCCTGAGGATCATCAACTGGTGCATCAAACTCAATCCACAGAAAGCGTTTTCTCAATTCTGAATTCGCATATTTTTCATCCCGTACATAGGGAGAGAGAGCAAGACCGGCCGATACAATTTTCGGAACCTGAGCCGGAGGTGTGGTAATCGGCAGAGTCATTTCTAATGGTTCTGGCTCATCTTTTTCAGACGCATGATCATCTTTAAACCGGGGTTCCAGCGTGTAACTTACATCTATTGCGTCAGGAAATACCGGGTTCTGGCCTTGCTGGTCTTTTTTAGGTTCCACAGCATCAATAAATACAATTTGCGTTGAATTTCGCTGTGGGTTGTCCAGTGATTCAAAAGATGCAGTTCGGATCATTTTTATTCGTCCTATTTCTGCATCTTCCTCTTCGGGCTGATCATCATGAGTATAACCCTTCGTTCGTCTGACTATAAAAGCATCGGTCTGCAGTGCATCCCACATCCAGTCCCGATCGATTTCAAGGTTAATGCAGCACAGCCAATGGTTATAGAGGTCACTCTTAGAAGCAAACGTAATAGATGATCCGTCTGGGGCTAGCGTGTGCCGTATACGACTTGAACATCCAAACACAACCCGCTTGCCTTTTGGTGCATTTATTGTGAGCCCGTTGCTCTCCAGGTTTAATTGATCTGCTAACTGCTGCACATTACTATTTTGAGTGATGTTCTGTTTTCCGAAAAATAAAGTGGTGAGTTTCCCATCAAAGACGGTTTCCGCATCAGGCCTCATATAAATGCCCTGCAACTCCGGAACTCCGGCAGTTTGTACTAATAATCCCGTTTCATTCTCAGACGGTTTATATAACAATACCGTAAAAGGCTCGCCGTACCGGACATCCAGCGTTTTATCAGCTTCATCGACCACCCCGTAATAGGACTCGTTATCATTTCCGTCCTCTTTATCTTCGCAAACCGCACGGATGGTAAGCCGTGCTGTTCGTGCCGTTGGCAGCACTATTTCTGAAAGGTTATCAATATCGTCGGGAAGCCCTAAATCCTGTACAAGGTTAAGTTCGGCGCCCACATTCAACACCTTGTCGGGGCCCTCCACATCTTTATACTGAATCGGAATATTTAAAGTAGCTTCATAATTATCATCATTCCCATCAATTTGTGGGAAAAACCGTTTTGTGGTATACAAATGAACGTAATCATCTTTTCCGTTTACGCTGGCGAGTTTATCCAGCTTCAATGATTCGATTTCTACAGCTATCTCCACGCAGTCTACATCAGGATCGGCAATTCCAAGCCCCACCCTGTGCTCAGCATTATGGCTGTGGTCGGCATCATTCTTATCCAGGCTCAAATCTGATTGATTCCTCAAGCGCTGAATAGGATCGTTGTATTTGCCGGTATAAACAACAGCAGGATAACCCAGTTTCGGTCTTTTAATGTTAAGCTCCTCGAGCTCATTCGGGCCGTCGGTACCAATGATTGGATGTGTATCTCCCGGCTGAGCGGTAGGCACAGCTTCTATTTCCTGAATCCTTGGCTGTATCGGTGCGATGTATCTTTTGAACTGGCAGGATGCAATGTCGGATGGCGTTTCGTTCACAGGTGTTCGATCAATGTCTGGAGCACCCCCGCTTATATCCTGCATCCGAATCCGGAATTGATAATTTCTGCCATACCGCAATTCAGCTGTGATGGGCCCGGGGTTATAAATTTTATTGAGGTTATTCTGGGCTCCCCCCGTCACGCCTGTTCCTGTAGTTACCGGATTTTGATCCTTATCCGTTGCCGGCTGGCCATCGGGATCGGCATCTACATCCGGGTGAGTGGTTTGATAGACAGTAGCAGCGTCCTCGTCAGGTAATACCATACTATGTCCGTTCCAGTTTGCGAAATACATAGGCAACCAGTAGGGCTGCATTTGTCCGGTTACCTGTTCAGTACCATCTAATTGAAGCGGATATACTTGATAGGGCAACTCACCTTCAAAATCACCCAGTTCTATAAAATCATCAGGATTATTGGGATCTCTTGAGAGAGTTAGCGGTTGTTTATTACTTACCATGTTCAATGATTCCCACGGATTTTCCGGATCACCCTCATCAGCCGTTTCACGAACATCGATGGCATAGCCAAACACGCCAATCGGAGCATCCAGTCGCTTCTCAGAACTTGCAACGGAAGAATCGATCATCAGCTGACGCATGTACCAAATCAGTATCTGTTCGTCGTCCCAGCCCAGCCTTATACCGGCATCTTTTACCGGGTAAGATCCGTCTGCATCCTCCACCAGCGGATCCCGGTGTGGTGGCTGCTGGCAATGCACAATTTTGGCAAATCCGTCATCATACTCTGCCGTTTCTATGAAAAGCTTGTCGTAATTTCCATCATGAACATTCAAAACCGGATAAAGAAGAGGGGCGAAGACTTGTCGAGGCTCGCCGGGTTTTAAAGCAGGAATCCTGGCGGCATATCTTTTAATAAATGTATCGTCTGCAGACCATTGCGGACTAAAACTGCTTCCATCAGCTAAATCAATGTATAAAAAGCCTCCCTCCGGAAAAGTGTCTTCGGCTATGATTAAGCTTGTAGAATAGATAAAACCGGCCTCTCGGGCCAATAAAGGCTGTCTTAAAATGTGGGCGAAGACTTTCCCCCAACTAATCAGAACATCGCTTTTCTTAAATCCTTGATGAAATTTTGAACCCTTAACTGCACAATGATATGTATCATCGGTATATGCATTTTGAGTTCTCAGTGCTTTAAAACCTGTTGCTTCAAGATAGGTTTTAGGGATATGTTTACTCACACTATATTCTCTCGGTCTCGCTTTCTCAAACTTTCTTTCAGCAGGTATATTTTGCAGATTTATATTGGAGTTCACCATGTTGAGATTAAAAATCTGTAGGTGATTTGCCATCGCTTCAAATATTTCCCGCGGATTATCAGGTGAATTAGTATTTAAAGCAATAGCCTCATTCAGGGGCTTGGGTATTGGCAGCGGATTAGAACCAAATCCCTGGATAAGTTGGGCGCCAAATGAAAAATCCGCATCGGCAAAGGCGACATCTGCATCCGGTATTTGAGGCTCCTCGCCAACTATTATGGGATTAAGCGGATTATGATCGCGTGGTAAAACCACAATATTTATTTGCAATTCATTTCCATCAAAAAATTGAGGAAATGTCATGATTGAAAAACGATGATTGGGATTCATAACCTTGCTCTTCTCCTTATGCTATCTGGCGCTGTTCCTGCCAGGATTCAGTGAAACTTATATTGATGATAAACGCGATGCTGATGTCAAGCCCGAAGGTTACCTGACACTGAAGGTCTGTGCGGGAACCATTTCCGATCTGCTTTTTGGAATAGGTACCTTTTGCTTCAATTCGAATGGTAATGGATACGATTCCTCCTAAAATCTCTGCATGACCTTCAAACAGTAAAAAGGCGGATACTTCTACGATTCCCTCAGCAATGAAGATCTCGGCTCCCACCACAAACAGTACGCTTACGTTACCGGCTACCGGCAATCCAACAACGATTTGTGCCCCAAAGCCGAACTTCATTCTCAGGGAGGGGCCTATTTTTGTATCAGCGGCAATGTCTACATTGGCCTGCCCAATCGCATAAACCGTGGCAGCCGAAATGGAAACACACATCACAGATAACCGGGCGTAAAAGCCTAACACACCGCCGGCACTAGGCAATAGCTCGTTGGCATCGGTGGTTACTTTTAAAGCGGCATTAAAATAGGCGCCGATTTTTAAACCGGCTTCGAGTTTAAAAGGTGTGTTGGGGTCGTTATAAACAGCATCCGGAACAGGAAAACGCAAAACAGGAATTTCTTTGGATGCTTCAAATTTATATTCCCAGCTACCGGCCTTATTGCTCATCGCCAGTTTCAACCCGTTTTTAACAGCATCGCCATAATTACCGTCCTGCAGGCTCTGTAAAATTTCGAGCAGATCTACCAGGGGATCGAGCTCCGGAGCAAACTTCAGGTCCGGTTCTGGATAGGTTGATTCCTTCCCATTTTCTGAATCCCAATTACCTCTGATTGTCATCAACCTATCAATACCGGCGAGGTCTATCACCAACCCGATATTGTTCATTTTACTCTTCCAACTTTCGGCCACTGAGTTAATATCAAAATCCAGTGACCCGCTTTCTTCTACATTTCCTTCTTTATCCTTTTTATCGTATTCGATATAAATTCTGAAGTTACCGTCTCCAACATCAATCAGCTCAAATTCCGTGGGGAGATCAAAAGCTTCCTCGGGATTATGCAACAGCTGAAGTCCTTGTTGTTTTACATTGTTGATGGTGTCCTGAATATCCATCAGTTCAAACACATCTTTACCCAAGTCTTTCAGGTTACTGGTGGCAAACGGAAAGGCGCCGTTTTTTTTCATCAAGATCGCTTCACCCAAAGTATCCGCAGTAAAGTTTTCTCCATCCCCAATATTCGGGAAAATTGCTTTTGAATTGACAATTCGGAAAGCATCCACAAACAGAGGCGGGGTTTTGCTGAGTAGCTTTTTGGTTCCTTTTTTAAAGGAAGGCGTTAAGAACAATGCCTTTTGCGTATCGGTGCTTTGCAGGAAGCCATAATTCACAGTACTACTCACGGGTTGTCTGAGCAATTCTGCTGGCTCAGCAATCCGGGTCAATACATCTTCCACAGGTGTATCAATTTTAACGGAATTACCATCTTGTACTACTTTCCCCTTCCGTATTACCGGTATACTTAAATTGGCCGGAACCGGGCTAACATCGCCGTTCCCTCTTTCGTGTTTAACCATACTCCAGCTGCCATCTTTAGGCAACATTACATTCCCCCTGCCTGCAACACTGAAAATTGGATCAGTACCATTGTCTGCAAAAGAGTTATTAAAATCGAAATGGCTCAATCGAATTCTTTGGGTACTGTCAGCAAGGTTCACCTCACAATCGATAGGGCCGCCTATGCTACCCTGGCGCAAAACCAATAATTTTAAAGCTTCATTATTAAGCGGAAAGCCTTTTGGCCCCAGTTGTACAAAACCCAAAATTCGTTTGGAGGGTACTACTTCTTTTTCGCCATCGGAAGTCAACTTGGAATTTGTACCCGATACGGCACCATCTATATCAATATCAGCATCAAAATAGACCGGTTGAAGTTCTATATCATAATTCTGAGGAGTATTGATCTCTTTGCCCAGCTGATCGACGGACGTATCAAAGGTTACGTTTTCTTTGAATGGCTCAACTTCATTGGTTTCAATAATATTACTCACATTGTACAAAGCCTTAACAAGCCCGGGATGTATCTCAAATTCTGCGAACCGTTCCTTGGACATGAG
>CAYRDO010000107.1:0-14025 GCA_964422985.1 uncultured Rhodohalobacter sp.
GCCTGTTGATCGTACACTTCACCCTGTTTAATCACAGCATTTATCTCCATAGTATTCTCAATATTCTCCAATGGGTTGGCATTCAAAATCAGAAGATCAGCCCATTTCCCTTCACCAATCGTCCCTAATTCATCTTCCATTTCAAAATAACTGGCAGGATTGAGTGTCGCGGCTTGAAGTGCTTCCATCGGGGTGAGTCCGGCATCAACCATCACTTTTAATTCATGATGAAGGCTTCGTCCCGGGGTCAAAAGACCGATTGGGGTATCGGTTCCGGCCATCATCGTTATTCCGGCTTCATTGATTTTTCCAACCATATTGAACAGCCATTCGCTGTACTCCGCCCGAAAATCAGAAACTTCTGCTTCCGCCGCCTCTTCAGCACTGTTGTACCACTCTTGTTCGATGGAGTCGGGAAGCAGTGTAAACGTCTCCTGCCATTCCGAATCGGTGTAAAACTTCTCGACGGATCGGGTGTTTAACGCCAACGTCGGAATTTGCCACGTATCATTTTCTGTGAGAGCCTGAAGAACTTCATTTGCTCGTTCTTCATCATAATTAGCAATCGCAGTTTCACGCATTGCTGAATGAATTCGGGATCGTAAAATTCCGCCGGGATCGTCCTGCCCCTCTTCCAGCATTTGCAGCCTCTGTTCCTGTAATTCTTCCCAGTTGGATGCCATCGACACTTCCAGGTTTCGCATATGCTCCATACTGTTTAATCCGGCGTTTGAGGCACTCACCGCATTCATGCTTAATGGAACATGGCCAGTCACTTTCAATCCTTTTTCGTCAGCAAGCCGCATCACCTCTTCAAACTGTTCGGGCGTGAGCATTTCGTAAGCTTTCAACAGATCCACACCAATGCTATCCAGTTTGTTGACTTCTTCAGTTACATCTTCAACGGTTTCCAATCCAACTGAAAGTGGTGGGCGAGCGGCACTACTTCCGTCGTACACATTTGGCTCGCCATCCAACAAAGGACCGGCGATCATTACTCGGGGTGCTTCTGTTGGATTTTCCACAGCCCGATCCTTCCACTGCTTCACAAACTCAATGCGACCGCCCGTATCCCGAACGCTGGTAATTCCATACGCCAAAAACAGATCAAACATACTTGGCGCCAACTCTTCGATATATGAAAAGTGAACGTGGGCATCCCAAAGGCCCGGAATCAAATATTTTCCGGAACCGTCGATAATTTGATTTCCCTCAGCAGAAACAGCGAGTTCATCCGACGAACCCACTTCCACAATTTTTCCATCTTTAAGTACGACCGTTTGATTATCAGTCACCCCATTTTCGGCATCAATCGTAGTGATGTTTTGGATAATGGTGGCATCTTCATATTGAGTTTCATTGGATTGACATGCAGAAAAAAGTAAAAGGAGAATTGAGAGGATTGGAGTGAGCCGTTTCATATACTGAGCATTTTTTAGAGCGAAAGTTAGCTATTGTTTCTAATCTATTTAAAAACAAGAGGTTTGCCAATTTTTAATCGTCCCAGCTTTGCATCGCCATTCTCAATGTGATCGAATATAATGCGAAGAATCCCAAGGGATAAACGTAGTAGATCGGATATGTTGGAGAGCCATCAGACAAAAAAGGAATTACACAGAGAGGCAAAACTACAAAAAGTAGTAACGCAGAAAACCAGCCAAATTTCCTCAACTGAAATAACAGCACCGCCATTGCTATTGTAAAGATTGGGAATAAGATAACAGCCGCTGCGAAAATCAGAAATATGATCTCACCCGGCAAAAGCCACCACATTACAACCAACGTACCCGAAACCGGGATCTCAAAATTCAAGAGCGTTTCAAGTTGAATTAGTTTCTTTTCCTGGGATGATTGAGCTTTGATTTCAATCTGCATTTGAGATATGCCCTTATTTCTGGTGATTAGATTCACAGAAATTGCAAAAAACAGATCAAACATGCATTAGAAATCTCTTACAGGTATAAATCAACGATGCCAGTTCTTATCTTGTTACTAAAGTAAAGGTAAAACAAGGTGTTAATGAATCGTCTCGATCAATCCAAAAGTCCTTATCTGCAACAACATTCCGACAATCCTGTGGATTGGTATCCTTGGGGTGAGAAAGCATTTAAGAAAGCCAAAGCTGAAGATAAGCCGATATTTTTGTCGATTGGTTATGCTACTTGCCATTGGTGCCACGTGATGGCCCATGAAAGTTTTGAGGATGAACAAGTAGCTGAATTGATGAACGACGCATTCATCAACATAAAAGTGGATCGCGAGGAACGGCCTGATATCGATAACACATATATGACGATCTGCCAGATGCTGACCGGTCAGGGCGGATGGCCGCTTACCATTGTAATGACCCCAGACAAAAAACCATTTTATGCCGCCACCTATCTCCCCAAACAATCGCGGGCAAACCGAATGGGATTGCTCGATTTCGTGCCGGCTATTCAGAAAGCATGGAAATCAGACCGAGAAAATGTGTTGCAATCTGTTGAGAAAATTGAACAGGGATTTTCAAAAAGTCTGGATATTGGTAAAGGAACAGGGCATCTGCCGGATGAATTGCCTGATCAGACCTATCAACAGCTCACTCGAAAATATGATCAGCAGGAAGGTGGCTTTTCATCTGAGCCGAAGTTTCCATCTCCCCATAATCTTCTATTTCTATTGAATTGGTATCGTCTGAATGATGATGAAAAAGCATTGGAGATGGTGCATCACACCCTCAGAAAAATGCGTCTTGGCGGACTGTGGGATCATGTGGGTTTTGGGTTTCACCGTTACTCCACGGATCACAAATGGCTTCTTCCCCATTTCGAAAAAATGCTCTATGACCAGGCGATGCTTTTGATGGCATATTCAGAAGGTTGGAAAGAAACCGGAGATCCGCTTCTCAAACAAACCGCCTATGAACTTGTGGATTATGTGGATGATTGCCTGACATCAGAAAGTGGTGCTTTTTACTCCGCCGAAGATGCTGACAGTGAGGGCGAAGAGGGAAAATTTTACGTTTGGGGATCAAACGAAATCGATTCTATTCTGGATGAATCGGATGCCGGTCTGTTCAAAAGCTTGTACAACATCAAAGAGAATGGAAATTTCCAAGATGAGGCAACCGGACAAAAAACCGGCAAAAATATTCCTCATCTCAAAGATCCTCTTGAGGAAGAACAACGTCAAAAAATTGAAAAGATCCTTGAACAGCTGAAGGAAGAAAGAGAGAAGCGAGAGCGACCCCTTCTGGACGATAAAATCCTCACTGACTGGAATGGATTGATGATCGCCGCACTGGCAAAAGCCGGTATCATTTTCAACGAAAAACAATTTATTAATAAAGCTGAACAAGCTTGGTCGGCCATTAAAGAACATTGTATGAGCAAAGAATCGAAGCTTCTTCACCGATTGAAAGACGGCGAGGCAGACATTGATGGTATGGCAGATGATTATGCGTTTATCATTTTCGGATTGATTGAATTGTACGAGGCAACTTTTCAGCCGAAATACTTGAAGCAGGCTGTAGATCTGCAGTACCAATTCGACAAAGATTTCCTGGATTATGAATATGGCGGTTACTATTTCACAGCTTCAGGTGCAGAAAAATTACTGGGTCGGCAAAAGGAGATTTATGACGGAGCTCTCCCCTCTTCCAATTCTGTGGCTGCTTTGAATCTCTTGCGGTTGTCTCGCCTGACAGGTGAGCCCAAATTTGAAAATAGAATTACAAAACTATTTTCTACATTTTCCCGGCAGATTAAAGAAGCACCTACCGGTTACACCTTTGCCGTTCATGCATTCCAGGTTTCGAAATCGGAATTGGTTGAAGTATTGATTACTACGCCGGAGATGAACAGCGTCATTGAGAAGCCACTTGAAATGTGCCGCGATCATGTTCCACTGGGCTCAGCCATACTCGTCAAAACACCTGAATTGGCTGCCGAGCTTCAGAAAGTATCACCTTTTACCGAGCATTATAAAATTGATGATCTGCTGATGGTTTACGTGTGCAAAAACTTTACTTGCGAAGCCCCTGTTCATACAATTTCTAAATTAAAGAAGCTTCTCGAAGCTGAGATATAGTGCCTTGAAATCTAAACTGTACCTAAAAAAGTGAGGGATTGCTAAACCCCAATTTATGATAATCTTAGATTTTCCGTTGGCTGAAGCCAACGGTAATGATGATTGTGGTTCCCTCCTCTACTGGACTGTATTCAAAATCTCTCTTCTCATTTCTAAAAAATTGCGAATCATGGGTGAAATCTATTTGTTTATTCATTAGCATTAGCTAAGCATCAAAATTCCAACCAATCTGATAAACTACTATGACTGAGAACGGAGACGGATATGTAGATTTATCCACAGACGAGCGTATTGCCACAATTGAGTTTTTTCATCCCAAGGGAAATTCACTTCCTGGCCATATCCTTAAGCAGCTTACCGAAACGATTAAAGAAGCCAGCACAGATGAAGATGTTCATGCCATTATTATTCAAAGCGGAGGAGACGGAGCTTTCTGTGCCGGAGCATCCTTTGATGAATTGACCTCTGTTTCAAATGAAAAGGAAGGTAAAGAGTTTTTTATGGGGTTCGCCAATGTGATTAATGCGATGCGAACCTCCCAGAAAATGATCATCTCCCGAATTCATGGAAAAACGGTGGGTGGCGGAATCGGAATTATTGCCGCATCTGATTTTGCCATTGCGACTCAAAATGCATCAGTTCGATTGAGTGAACTTTCGCTTGGAATTGGTCCCTTTGTTGTTGGCCCTGCGGTTGGAAGAAAGCTGGGGACATCGGCATTTGCGACTCTTGCCCTGGATGCAAAAACCTGGTACGATTCTGAATGGGCGCTGAGAAATGGGCTCTATAACAAAGTTGTTGAAGATGTGGTTGAATTGGACAACGCCGTGGATGAAATGGCAGAAACCCTGGCCTACAGCAATCCCGATGCTCTCATAAATTTGAAAGACATTATGTGGCAGGGAACGGGCCACTGGCACGCAACACTTGAACAACGAGCTGAGATAAGTGGACGGCTGGTTCTCTCAGAGTTCACCAAACGAACCATTGATAATTTTAAGAAGAAAAGTTAGGAAAGACGACCTGTACTTTTTCTAACGAGAAGTTCAGGTTTCAGATTAGCGTGTTCAACATCAGCTTCTTTATTTTTGATCTTGTCGATCAACAGGTGAGCCGCTTTTTCCCCTTTCTTATAGGTTGGCTGAGCAACAGTGGTGAGCGGGGGGATCATATATTTGGAGATAGGAAGTCCATCAAATCCAACCACTGAAAACTGTTCCGGCACGCTGATGTTATTTTCATAAAGTGCTAATAGTGCTCCCATTGCAAGAGTATCACTGGCACAAAAAACGGCTGTCATTTCCGGATGATTGCTGATCCAATTCACCATATTATCATGTCCATCATGTTGAGAATAACTCCCCACAACGGTATAGTCGTTATTAATTTCTATTCCCGCATCTTGAAGAGCATCTTTATAACCTCGCATGCGGTGTTCGGTTTCCTGCACATTTTGATCCCCAAACATCCCACCAATATTTTTATGACCTAATTGAACGAGATGATCCGTGGCTTTGTAGGCCGCATCATAATTATCTACATCTACGGATGATATCTCAGGATATTTCGGATTGTGGCCTACCAAAACAATTGGAATCTCCTTATCCGCAAAGGTTTTGAGAGTGAATTCCGTCACTTCTTCATTCAGGCAAATCACACCATCCAGGTGATGTTCATTCAAAATCAAATCATGCAGCTCTTCATTCATAGATGAGCTGTAAAAGGAAAGCCGAACATAATATCCGTGGCGAATACATTCCTCAAAAATTCCAAGATATAATAGCGTCCAATAACCATTCCCAAGGCTTTCTTCACCAAAAATACCCGACAACACTCCGATCTGAAATGTGCTGCTGGTAGCTAAACTTCGTGCCACAGAATTGGGCCGGTAGTTGTACTCCTCAACCACATTCATCACACGGTTTCGGGCTTCGTCGCTCACATTTGGATGATTATTCAGCACTCTGG
This sequence comes from uncultured Rhodohalobacter sp., assembly GCA_964422985.1. Classification (GTDB taxonomy): domain Bacteria; phylum Bacteroidota; class Rhodothermia; order Balneolales; family Balneolaceae; genus Rhodohalobacter. Next base: position 6,037 of record CAYRDO010000107.1, read on the forward strand.
AAACGACAGACCTTGAGACATGGGCGAGCTTGGCAACCTTATCTATGTTTAACCTTTCCATTCTACTCAGATCTTGAGTTGATCTCTAAGCCAATCAAAATAGAATCTTTTTAGAGTAACTGAAAAATTTTAGAATACGTTCTGAAAAAATCTACTGAATGGTAACTGTTCTGCCGGATCTTCCGGTTGAGCTAAATGTTGAAAGTGTAACAGAATCACCTTCACTAATTTCAACTGGACCATCATATACGGGTGAATCAGGGCCGGGTTGTCCATTAATTTCATAACGGATTTCGAGTCCGGGATAAGAACTATTCACTCGCAAAACTCCGTCTTCAATAACGGCACCCGGAACCGGCAGCCTGTAGTTTACATCATTAAAATTTTTATCGAGCCTGTCAAATTCATATCGTCCGAGACGATTTGCAAACTCATTCCATGCATAATCTCTTTCCGATCTCAGTTGTGATACATTTTCCATATCACCCCAAGCCGGATTTCCTACCCACGCGCGTTCAGCAAGACCCAACAAACGCGGCAGAACCATGTACTCCCATCTTTGGGGTTCGTTGATGGTTTCGGACCAAAGCTGTCCCTGGATTCCAAGAATATTTTCCCTGCCGGAATCAGTCAATTGAATGGCGTCATCGTATTCACTTGGATTGACGGTATTTCCATAATTATCGTGCTCGGCATTTTTGTAGAGGTCGTAGGGGATGAACGAGTAGGTATCTTTCGTGTCAAACATAGCCGCCCAGTAAAAACCGGGTTCTTCCCAATATTTGTTGTATGCCATATCCAGGTAGAGGTTTGATGCGTTCGACATCACAATTTTGTAACCGGCATTGGCCAACATATAGGCATAATCTTCGCGACCCGATCCCCAAATACTCGACCAGACGTAAGGCACGACATTCTCCTTATAATCTGAATCTTCTTTAGGTCCGTCGTGATCTTTATTGAGCCCGACTTCTTCCCATCCGGCCATTACTAGACCTCGCTCTTCAAGCATGGATTCCAGTCGGGTAAAAAAGTGTCCGAACAGATCCTCTGCTCTTTCAATGTCATTCTCTTCCATATATTGATCACACATCGGTGATTCTGTCCACGCTCCTGCCGGAACTTCATCGCCGCCAACATGAATCATATTCAGCGGAGCATCTGCCTCTTCGTGCAAGGCGATCACCTCATCAAACACCAGCGCCATAAAATTATAGGTCGATTCCCGGCAGACGTTCATCACATTGTCATCAAAGTTCTGAACCGACATGTATTCTGATTCATCCTCCGGGTCCGCCAACCGGTACATTTCTGCTTGTTCTGATTGTCCGAATTCAGAAAGACGATTAAACCGTACTTCCATTCCTTTGATTGCGGCACGGGCGTGACCCGGAACGTCGATTTCGGGAATCACTTCGATATGTCTCTCGTTAGCAAATTGCAGAATTTCGATATACTCATCGCGAGTGTACCAGCCACTTCCAAATGATTCTCCCGGAGTGGGATCGGGTCCCGAACCGTATGCCGGAACCAAATAATGTTCTTCTGTTTCGGTATGGCCGCGGCGACCGCCAACTTCCGTCAGTTCAGGTAATTCATCAATGGCCAATCTCCAGCCTTCATCGTCCGTTAGATGAAAATGGAATTTGTTCATTTTATACATGCCCATCACATCCAAAAGGCGTAATACACTTTCTTTATCCTGGAAATTTCGGGCAACATCGAGGTGCATTCCGCGATAGGAAAATCCGGGCTCGTCAGAAATTTCAACGGCCGTCAGCTCCATGTCTTCACTTTCCCGGTTTGATATAAGTGATCGAAGGCTTTGAATCGCATAAAAAATGCCAGCACTTCCTGATGATGATAACTCGATTCCATCCTCAGTAATTTGAAGTGAATAGGCTTCACTATTGGAATTTGCGGAATCAACATTCAATAAAATTCCGGCTCCATCCCACTCGCCATTGAGCATTTCTGTTGAATTTTCTACATCAAACTCATCCGAAAGAAGCTCACTCAAATATTCCGACTCATTAGAAAATTCTTCTGCAAATGTGATTGTGATATCGCCAGACAAATCAAAACTTCCCGATCCACTTTCAACCGATACGGGCTTAGGTGTAATTTTTCCAATCTGATTTGGGAGTAATTGAGTCAAACGCTGGTTTTCCCGATAGCGGCTCTCGGCAGTTGGTATTTCAAGATTATCCCTCCGGTTCCGATTGATCTGCTCTTCGCCGGTAAACGGTTCCACCGTAACTTCTGCCACCTCTTCAATTCGGTCATCATACACAAAATAAAATCCCTGAGGCGCATCTGTTCTTTTGATGGCAAAATTTGCTGCTTTGTACTCCTTCACAAACTCTTCTCCGGCCGGAATCGGATCAAACGATTCAGTCGGCTCCAATTTGAAAAAATCACCACTGATGTGAGTCACTTCAAATTCAGGTTGAAAACTCTTGGCATCCAATCCGCGAATAGAATTAAAATAGAGGACCCAACCGTCCGCATCGAAAGATTCATTTCCCGTATTCTGAAAGGTTAGAGAAGCCCGAAACTGGTTTCCCCCTTCATAATTCGAGATCACGTTCCATGTTATTTCAATTTGAGATTCTTCAATCTCTCTGTCCAGATCATCCTGAGCTACATTTGATTCATCCTGCGAATTACACCCAACCATCATAAGGAAAGTTAAAATCGAGAAAATCAGGAAGCATTTTTGAGAAGTGAAAGTCATAAATCTAAATGAATAAAAGTTCAATTGATGGTTAGAATGATCCCAATCCTATGATCAATAAATAAACTACACGGTTTGTTTGCTCATGCTGTCGAGCTTCAGCCACATGAATGCTGCTGTACCCAGAATAGCTGTTTTCTTTCCGCTGATTTCGGAGAGCTTAATTTCCACAGTTCCCTTATAAATATCGAGAAGACTTTCCTCCATATGTTTTTGGGTCGGTTCCAGAATTAACTCTTTTGCACGTGATAATCCACCGGTAAGAACAATCAATTCGGGGTTAAGAAGAGCCACCGTATTTGCAAGTTTTTTACCCAGAAAACGCCCGGTAATTTCGAATGCACGAAGAGCCAGTTCATCTCCTTCATTCGCTGCCTTCGTAATCTTTTTGGCTGTAAGCGGTCCGTTATCTGAAAATTCCAGAACAGATTTCGGGTACTCACTGCTTTCCATTAATTCTTTGGCAGTTCTTACAATTCCCGTAGCTGATGCATAGGTTTCAAGACAGCCTTTTCGTCCGCAACCACAATCTCTTCCACTTTCTGCAACGGTAGTGTGTCCAAGCTCGCCGGCGTGTCCGCGGGAGCCAAGTACCAGGTTACCGTCAACTACCAACCCACATCCCAAGCCAGTACCCAGTGTAACACATAAAAAATTCTTTTTGCCCTGGGCTACACCAAAAAGCATCTCGCCTACGGCAGCTGCATTCGCATCATTGGATACAGAAACCGGTAAATTAAAATTGGCAGAAAGAATATTCGCAACCGGCAGTTTTCGAGGCCAATTCAGGTTGGAGGCATTATCAATTGTACCGTTTTTTTGGCTTCCGGTGGGCGCACCAACGCTCACACCTACCAGGTTATAACCGGGCCCGAGCGCTTCCACCATATCTTGTACTGAATCGCTAAGCTTTTCAAAAAACAGCTCGTATCCAACATCTACATTTGTAGGTATAGACTGAAAAGCAAACAACTTCCCTTCGCGGCTTACCAATCCAAATTTTGTATCCGTGCCCCCTAAATCAATTCCTGCAACTAACTCCATGACAAACACTTATGGTAAATAAACAACGTTGAGGAAGATCACCTCCAACAACATTCGTTTTTATGTTAAATATTATTTTTACGTAAGAAAACAATCACTAAAATCATCATTAATCCTATAAAAGCAAATTAATTGAAGTTTGTTTTTTATTTTTGGAACCGATTCCAATCATCTCCCTTTTCTTTAATACGTATATTGGAATTCGTAAATATTGATGTCATCATAATAAATATTTCAAACTGAACGAACTATCGATGGAAAGTTTAGAACAGAAGTTAAATTCTATTAACAAGCGTCTCACCTACTACGAAAATATTCCAACTGTTATTTATTCCGACAGTTCTGAAGCGGCCAAGGCGATCGCTCATGAAATTGCGGCACTTATTCGGGAAAAAGCTAAAAATAATGAAAATGCAGTTCTTGGACTTGCTACAGGTTCTACACCCGTGGGCGTTTATGAAGAATTGGTTCGCCTGCATGAGGAAGAAGGCTTGAGCTTTAAAAATGTCATTACATTTAATTTGGATGAGTATTATCCCATCGAACCCGATTCGCTTCAAAGCTATGTTCGTTTCATGCACGAGCATCTTTTTGATTCTATCGATATTCCTGAAGACCAGGTTCACATTCCGGATGGCACTGTTTCAGAAGACGATATTTATGAATACTGCGATCAGTATGAAGCCAAAATTGAAGAGGTCGGTGGAATTGATATTCAGCTTTTGGGTATCGGGCGTACCGGCCACATTGGGTTCAATGAACCGGGATCACGACCCGATTCCACTACTCGTTTGATCACACTGGATAAAATCACCCGAAAAGATGCAGCCAGCGACTTTTTTGGTGAAGAACATGTGCCACGCCGTGCCATTACAATGGGGGTTGGCACCATCATGAAATCCAGGAAAATTATATTGATGGCATGGGGCGAAGGCAAGGCAAGCATTATCAGGGAAACCGTGGAAGGCGAAATCAGAGAAAATATTCCTGCAACCTATCTGCAGGATCATGATAATACAGCTATTGTGCTGGACACCGCCGCATCTGAAAAATTGATGCGAATTAATACACCGTGGTTGCTCTCTTCTTGCGAGTGGGATGATAAACTGATCCGAAAAGCGGTGGTTTGGCTCTGCCAAAAACTGGACAAACCGGTTCTGAAACTAACCGACGAAAACTACAATGAAAACGGGATGGCTGACTTGATCACAACTCAGGGACCGGCTTATAACATTAACATCCGGATTTTCAACGAACTCCAACACACCATTACCGGGTGGCCGGGCGGAAAGCCAAATGCGGATGACACGAACCGTCCAGAACGAAAAGACCCGTTTCCAAAACGTGCGATTGTTTTTAGTCCGCACCCTGATGACGATGTAATCTCTATGGGCGGAACGTTGATTCGGTTGGTCGATCACGGTCATGAGGTTCACATCGCCTATCAAACCTCCGGAAACATCGCTGTTTTTGATGATGATGTGGTTCGATTCGCAGATTTTGTTCTGGATTACGCTGAGGCATTTGATATGAAGGATCAAAAAGCAGACAAGCTGTTCCGAAAGATCAACGACTTCCTGAAATCAAAAAAACCCGGTCAGGTTGATTCGCCTGAAGTGAAGAAAATAAAAGGATTGATTCGACGCGGTGAAGCAAAAGCCGGCGGACGCTATTGCGGCGTTCCCGATGAAAATATGCACTTTATGGAGATGCCGTTTTACGAAACCGGCCGCGTAAAGAAAAAGCCGCTCTCTGATGAAGATGTTCAGATCACAGTGGATCTTCTACGAAAAGTAAAACCGCATCAAATTTATGCTGCGGGTGATCTGTCTGATCCGCACGGAACGCACCGCGTTTGCCTGACAGCCATTTTTAAAGCGCTCGACATCGTGAAAAATGATGACTGGGCAAAAGATTGCTGGGTATGGCTCTATCGCGGAGCCTGGCAGGAATGGGATGTAAACGAGATTGAGATGGCTGTTCCGCTGAGTCCGCAGGAGTTGAAACGAAAACGCCGGGCGATCTTCAAGCATCAATCCCAAAAAGACCGTCCACTGTTTCCGGGTTCTGACACACGCGAATTCTGGCAGCGCTCCGAAGACCGAAACCGAGGCACCGCTAAAATCTACGACGACCTCGGCTTAGCCGAGTACGAAGCGATTGAGGGCTTCGTGCGGTATCATTTTCTTGACTGATAAGGGAAACCGCAAAGACGCGGTGGAACGCGGAGGTTCTTCCTTAAATTTTGAAAAACTTTTAAGTCCCCCAAAGTGTCGGGATTTCCAATTACACTCAACTTGTTGCGTACTTTTGCACGATAGGAGCCTGACCGACCACTGGCGGTAGGGATTTAGGGTGGGTCCCAATCAGCTTTGTTTCTTTCTTCGATTTTTTTACTCAACTCATCATATACCACCTCTTCTCCCACTCACCGTTTAAGAACTTGCTATTCTCGTTCATTTGGTTAGATTGAGAACAGTTCAAGAAGGTACAATGTCATGCTATTTTTCAGGATACATCAACGAAAGTCTATACGTTTTGCAGCCTGTTTATTGCTGTTTCTCCCCTTTTTCTTTTTGATTTTTTCTGCCTGCAATCAAACTTTCGACCCCATAAAAGAAAAAAACATAGATCGCTATTCCATGTTTGGGTACTTGGATGCGTCTGCAGATACACAGTGGGTCAGAATTACTCCTTTCCGAAACCAGCTCAGCCAGCCGCCTGAAAAGCCTGTAATGAAAGCGACTCTTGTAGACCTGGAACAAGATAAACGTTCGGTCATGAACGATTCCTTATTTCTCTATCCTGATGGATTTCATGTTCTTAATTCATGGACAACAGCCAATATAGAACCAGGCAATTCGTATCAATTGGTCGTAGAGTCGCCTGCTGAAGGAGAAAGCCGGGTGTCAGTTACCATGCCGAAAGATTTTCAAAAACCTAAAGTGACGATCCCGGATGTAGATTTATGTTATGCTGTGGTAACCTTTAGCGATGTGGAGAGATTAGCGGAACTCCAATACCGCTGGTATGTAAAAGTTTCCCGGCCTGGCTGGGAGTATTACAGGTACTTTTACATAAATTACAGAAACAGAGCCAGCCAGGGTGCTCTTGGAGAGTACAGACTCACTTTCGATCTAAGAGGTGCGAGAAACGGCGTGGAAGGTCAAATAGAAATATTTCCTTTCCCAGCAAATACAACAGTAGAAGTATTACGAAAAGAACTTTTTGTGGCTTCCGGAGGACCTGAATGGATTAGCTATGAAGAGCTTCGGTCAATTGATGATCTGAGCTACGCTTTACCGGAAGTTTTTGCCAATATTGAAAACGGTGTGGGATATGTGTTTGGAATCGTCAGCAAGACTATTCCCGATACATTTTATTGTCCTGATGTTTAAATCGGTTCGTCACATCCACCTCGGCCAATTCCATCTTGGGCAATTGAAATATTTGTGAAATTATTTCTCTCATACTTCTTTTCTTGACTAATAGAAGAAAAAAAGTCGCTAAAGTTTTCTTCACTTATAATGATCAATCGACAGATCCCGCAAAACCTTCGCACTGTACTCCGGTGTGATATCCCGCTGAGGGGTTCCCAACATTTCGTATCCAACTCTGAATTTTTTCACTGTGGCTGACCGAAGTAACGGCGGGTAGAAATGCATGTGAAAATGCCATTCGGGATGTTCTTTTCCGTCGGTTGGTGCAGGATGGAATCCGGCCGAATAGGGAAAAGAGACTTCAAAGAGATTATCGTACTTGATGGTGATTTTTTGGATGATATCAGCCAGGGAACCTTTTTCGGGGTCGGTCAAATCGGTAAATCGTCCAAAAGGGCGTTTGCTAATCAGAAGAGTTTCAAACGGCCAGAATGCCCAAAATGGAACGATAACTACAAAGTCATCATTCTCAGCGACGATTCTTTCATTCTTTGTGAGTTCAAGATTCAGATAATCAGAAAGAAGAGTCCGTTCATTTTTTTTGTAGTGATCTGAAAACTGTTTTAGCTCTTTGGCCGGTTCATCCGGAATGGTTTCCTGCGCCCATATTTGTCCGTGCGGATGCGGATTACTGCATCCCATAATCTCACCCTTATTCTCAAAAATCTGCACATAGTTGATGTACTCCCGGTCGCCAAGTTCTTCATATTCTTTCGTCCATAGATCCACCACTTCCCGGATTTGTGAGACGTTCATTTCCGGCAGCGT
>CAYRDO010000108.1:0-14024 GCA_964422985.1 uncultured Rhodohalobacter sp.
AACTTCTTCTTCGTTTTCGCCGTCGTTGTCGTCGCCCAAAAGCGGCATGGCGCAGGCCAGGGCCGCAACTGCCATTCCCAACAGGCTGATCTTCAATTTATCGAGCGCTTTCATTTGTCATTTCTCCATCACTCTATGCACAATTTGAGGGAGAAATTTCTTTCCTGGTGTCAAACCCAAATCAGCAGAATAATCAACCGGTTGAGATGGATATGACCTTCACCCCGAATCGTATTTTTATAGATTCAAATGTGTCGATGGAAGTCATGGCCGGGCTGCGTGCAAAGGGAGTTCTCGTTCGGCATGACAAACAAGATTTTGTTGTGATTACAGATCAGGAGGAGGGATTACAGGTTGCGAAAAAAGATCTGGAAAGTCTGATTAATTTGATGAACCAGATGAAGGGAAGGGAAGAGAAAGTTTCATCACAACCATTTCCTTGGGAAGAGCGTTTAGTTGAAACTGGGGAACAGATGGAGATTCACGGTTATCAAACCAGCCAATTTATTTTGAAAGGCGAAAGAGATGGGGAGTACGTTTCTGTTTGGCTTTCTGATGATATTGATGTGGATTGGGGATTGTTATCAGATGCGTGGTACGCAATCGGCTCAAAGCAGATCGACCAGGAAGTACCGATTGAAATTGTTATGAATGATCAGAGTTTTCCCTTATTGGTGGAATCTTATGTAGATGATCAAGTAGTGTTTAAAGCAGAATCTGTTTCCGTTAACGAAGACACATTTGACAGAGCAAAAACCCGTCTTTCATCCTCGTTAAAATTGATTGGATTGACGGACTTAATGATGAATATGTTCAGACAGAATTGATTTTCTATGAGTCTAAAAAGCATCCGGCTTCTCGGGTTCTGTTTTCTTCTTACCGGTTGCGCCTATTTTTCAAAATCCACGGTTGAGGAACCGCTCACCTCTGCATACCCGAATCCCGATCCCGAAATGGTTCAACAACTGGATGCCTACAGGGATACACTGAACCAGGTAATGGGGCGAAAAGTTGCGACAGTAACAGACACACTGCGGTTTGGGAAACCGGAAGCCGCGTTAAATAACCACGTTGCCGATGCCCTTCGTTTCCAGGCAGCCAGCACATTAAGACAATTTGTACATATTGGGATAATTGGCGAGGATTCGTTTAAAATCTATTTCCTGCCGGGGGAGTTGACCCTGGGGGATGTGTATGAGTTTATGCCTTATGACAATCATCTTGTTGTTTTGTCGTTGAGCGGGGAGCAAGTCATGACGCTTATTGAACGCGTGGCAGAAATGGGAGGGGCTCCCATCAGCGGAGTTCGTTTTAGGATTGATGAGAATGGGGATCCTAAAGGTGTATTGGTAAACGCTGAAATTATAGATCTGGAAAGAGAATATCTTATTGCTACAAGCAGTTGGGCGGCCAATGGTGGAGATAAATTTCCCGTATTGTGGAATGCAGCCAACCGGATTGACCTCGATCTATCGATTCAAGATGTGTATGTAAATTATTTTAGAAATCAGGTGGAACTGACAGCTTCTACCGACGGACGGATTCGTAGATGATCTCCAGGAAAACATTTCTTAAACAATCGGCTTTCGCACTGGCAGGATCGTCATTAGCTGCAAAGGCAGGAAAGCGATTTGTTGATCTGTTCGATGTCTCGTCAATCACAATTCTATACACAAATGATACTCATTCCCGGATTGACCCATTTCCCCAAAATGCCCGGGAGTTTGCGGGCCTGGGCGGGATTGCAAAACGATCTTCTCTTGTAAACAAAATCCGTTTTGAGGAAGAGCATGTCTTATTACTTGATGCCGGGGATGTTTTCCAGGGCACTCCTTGGTTTGATGTGTATGGAGGAAAGGTAGATTTTGAGATGATGAGCGAAATGGGTTATGACGCCATGGCCATCGGAAACCACGAATTTGATCTTGGTCCGGAAGGGTTTGCTGAAGCCGCCGAGCATGCAAACTTTCCATTTCTTTGTGCAAACTATTCAACCCGAAACACGCCATTAGAGCCCTTTGTAGAGAGACAACTCATTAAAGAGATGGGAGAGTTTAAAATTGGCATTTTTGGATTGGGGATTCAGCTTGAGGGTGTTGTTGATCCAAAATTATCAGGAGATGTGAGATATCGTGATCCGGTTATCAACGCAAAACGATCGGTTCAAAACTTACGAAATTTTCACAACTGTGATTACGTGATTTGTCTCAGCCATCTTGGGTATAAATACGAAAGCGAGCAAATTGATGATGTGGAATTGGCTCAAAAAGTGCCCGGAATCGATCTGATTATCGGCGGGCACACTCACACTTTTTTAGATGAGCCTGTGGCTATCGAAAGCTCAAATGGATCTGAAACATTGATCACACAAATGGGACACGGCGGGGTACGTTTGGGAAGAATGGATTTAAAAATACACGAAAATTCTCCTTCACCCGTCATAACCAGCCGGTTCTATACCATAGGAGCAGATAACTAAAAAGTATTATTTAGTTATTTGCCTATAATATCGCTTCTAAACTCTTCTTGTCACGATTTCGATAACGCCGTTCGCTCCGCGAACTCCATAAATGGCAGCATCGGGTCCTTTCAATACGCGGACGTAATCAATATCGGTAGGAGTAACAATTCTATTCGCTTCTACATAAGAATTGCCAACTGCGTGTCCATCGATTACATAGAGAGGTTCATTTGTGGTATTAAATGAACTTATACCACGAATGGTAATATAGGCACTACCACCCGATCCCTGGACATTTACACCCGGAACATTTTCCAGGTAATCTGCAAGGCTTCGGTAGTAGTTCATATCATCAGAGATACTGTCCTCTGGTCTGCTTGATTCATCAGCAACAGAGCTTCCTACTGAAGAGCATCCCGCAAACAATAACGATATTGCGATAAAAGATAGAAGTGTGAGATTTTTCATCATTTTGAGCTTTTAGTTTAAAAAAGTAATTACGAACTACTTGACTTGATAATTACTACGTTTTCTTCGTTACAATCACTATTACACCATTTGCACCACGAACTCCATAGATGGCTGCATCAGGTCCTTTCAATACCCGAACATAATCTATGTCCTGAGGGTTTACCATATTGTTCGCCTGTGAATAGTTGTTTCCAATAGCTTGACCATCCACTACATATAATGGTGTATTGCCTGATTGAAATGAGCTAATTCCACGAATGGTTACATATGCGTTATCCCCGGATCCGCTAACATTCACCCCGGGTACTTTGGTCAAATAATCCGCTAAACTTCTGTAATAATCTTTTTCATTTGAAATTCTTTCATCGTCATTACTATCAGATACAGTATTACTAGTTGAGGAACATCCTGCTGCAAACAAAAGTGACAACGTTAAAATTGATAATAGTAGTTTTGATTTCATAGCATCTCTGGTTATTCGCGATTTATGGTAGTAATAAAATGAATTATAATAGTTGAGTTAATCTTTTTTTGTAAAAATTTCAACAACTCCATTTCCTCCGCGGAGGCCATAAATAGCTGCATCACCTCTTTTTAGGACACGAACATAGTCAATTTCCTCGGGGGTTACCATGTTGTTAACCTCCGTATAAGAGTTACCTACTGCGTGTCCGTCAACAACATATAAAGGTGCTACAGATAAATTAAAGGAGTTTACACCGCGAACTGTTACCGTAACATTTTCTCCTGCCCCGGTAATACTCAGGCCGGGCTCTTTTCGCAAAAAGTCTGCTAAGTTTTTATAAAAATTTTTGTCATCAGAAATAGAATTTTCAGCTTTAATATTTTCATTCATTTCTGATTCGTTATTTACATAAACAGTTTTTACAGATGAAGAACAATTTGTAAAGAAAAAGCCTGCTATGACTGTTGCATAAATAAGTGCTCTCAAAGTTCCTCCGAAAATAGTCGCTCAAAGCTGTTTCCTAAAAAGCTATTGAGTTTTACATGGTTTTAGTAAAAATTTCAATCACCCCATTACCACCCCGTGATCCATAGATCGTTGCGTCCGGTCCTTTAAGAACTTTAACGTAATCAATATATCTTGGATCCAGCATTCTATTTGCTTCATTGTAAGAATAGCCAACAGCCTGTCCGTCAATAACAAATAATGGTGTAATGGGTGAATACGTTGCATCAAAGGAGTTTACTCCCCGAATGGTTACAACCCCGGAACCTGATATATTCACGCCGGGAACCTTTCGCAAGTAATCAGCCAGGCTGGTAAAGTAATCATAGTCATCATAGACGCTTCCCTCCGGTCTTGTATTATTATCACCTGCAACAGTTGAGCTAACCGACGAACATCCCATTGATAAAAGTGAAAATGAGACTGCTACGATAAGTAGTGTTTTTTTCATAATCTCCTCCATTTAATCATGTAATAACATCAACGTAAGAAAGCTCTAAATTGTATACGCAAGAAATATAGGGGAGGAAGCTTTCCACCATCTCATGAAAAGCTATTTTCAAGCAACAATAGTTTAGATAAGAGTGGGGTTACTCCTGCTCCGGTAATTCTCTTGTCTCTATACTAACTAACAGAGATCAATCTTGCAATTTTTGGAAAAAATTTTAATGAAGTACAGCAGAACTAACCTTTACTGGATGTGTCCAACCATGGATATCTTCTTGATTTCCATATTGAATTCCGGTGATTGTGTTGAACATCTTCTGTGCAAAAGGGCCGATCTTCTCCTTGTCCAATGTTATGCTTTCACCTGCATGATGGATAACCCCAACCGGAGAGATAACCGCGGCTGTACCCGCGCCGAAAACTTCTTTTAAAGAGCCATTTTTATGAGCTTCAAAAACTTCATCAATCGATATTTTCCGTTCCTCAACATTAAGGTTCCAATCTTTAGCTAATGCGAGAACAGAACGTCGTGTAATTCCGGGTAAAACGGTACCACCGAGTTGGGGAGTCACGAGAGTATCACCAATCAAAAAGAAGATATTCATGGTGCCAACTTCCTCTACATACTTATGCTCTTTGGCATCGAGCCACAATACCTGGGTAAATCCCTCTTGCTGCGCTTTTTTAGCGGGGAGAAAACTACCACCGTAATTGCCGGCTGCTTTTGCTTCACCGGTGCCACCCTTGGCCGCGCGAACGTATTCATCCGTGGTAGTTAATGAAACCGGGTTGAACCCTTCTTTGTAGTAAGCCGCTACAGGACTTGTAATAATATAAAACCGATACTCTTTAGAAACAGTCGCTGCAATATACTCTTCGGAAGCAAACATTAACGGACGAACATAGAGAGCATGTCCATGTGTTTTTGGAACCCATTTGTAATCGAGTTGCAAAAGTTTTTCGAGCGCATCTACAAAAACCGATTCTTCAATTTCGGGCATGCACAGTCGCTTTGCAGAATTATTCAGCCGCTTATGGTGATCGGTTGGACGAAATAGGTTGATTGTTTCGTCATCAGAATAGTATGCCTTCATTCCTTCAAAAATGGCCTGACCGTAGTGGAGAGCCATCAGAGAGGGATCAAAAGTGATGGGGCCATATGGTTTAATTTCGGCATCTACCCATTCACCATCACGGTAGACCATTTCAAACATATGGTCGGAAAACACACGACCGAACTGAAGATTATCAAAATCGATTTCAGAAATTCTGCTTTGATCTGTCTGGGTTATTTTTATATTCATGGCTGCCGTATTTAGAGATTCACATCTATAAGATAATGTGTTTTTTGTAAACTGCTTAGCGAAGATTTCTATTGTTAAAAAAATTTTTTTAAAAGATGAAAAATGGTTTTCTGTTATTCTTTCTGATCTTTTTCTCCCTTCAACATCCCTCTTTTAGCCAAACGAGGAACGATATTCGGCCGGATATCCTGCCAATGCGCGAGCGTGCCGAAGTCATGGATCAATGGACCGAGTATAGGTTAGACAATCTTGTTCCCGAGTTGATGAAGCGCAAAGGTATTGATCTGTGGGTACTTGTTGCGCGCGAATATAATGAAGATCCGGTGTTGCTGACAATGCTTCCCGCCACCTGGCAATCGTCCCGACGCACCACCATTTTAGTATTTTTTGATGATGGAGAAACCGTAGAACGGCTTGCTGTAGCTCGTTACAACATTGGTTTTTTTGAGACGCAATGGGATCCCGAGGAAGAACCGGATCAATGGAAACGGTTTGGAGAGATTGTAGCAGAACGAAATCCGGATAAAATCGGGGTAAATATCTCTGAAGATTTTGCATTGGCCGATGGAATCAGTCATACGGATTATCTGGATGTGAAAAATAGCCTCAATTCAGAATTGCAGGATCGAATTGTCTCAGCTGAAAACCTGTCGATTGGTTGGCTGGAAACCAGAACGGAACAGGAGATGACTGTCTATCCGCAGATCAACAGGATTGCCCATCACATTGTTGCTGAGGGATTATCAGAAAGAGTCATTACGCCGGGAGTAACAACCACGCAAGATGTTCAATGGTGGTATCGCGAGAAGATTCGGGACCTGAATTTGACCACATGGTTTCATCCGTCGGTTTCTGTTCAACGAAGTGAAAATGAAAAGGATACCGGGGATTTCTCTGATTATTTTGCTGATGATTCCGATATCATCATGCCCGGTGATTTGATCCATATTGATTTTGGAATTGAGTATCTTGGCCTTTCAACAGATACCCAACGAAATGCCTATGTTCTCCGACCAGGTGAAACGGATGCTCCCGAAGGCTTAAAAGAAGCACTGGCGACCGGTAACCGACTCCAGGATATTTTTACGGCTGAATTTGAAACCGGCCGAACGGGAAATGAGATTTTAGCATCATCCCTTGAGAAGGCTGAATCAGAAGAGATCAATGCAACGATTTATACGCACCCAATTGGCTATCATGGCCATGCGGCAGGTCCGACGATTGGGTTGTGGGATCAGCAGGATGGGGTTCCGGGACGTGGCGATTATCCGCTCTATCCAAACACAGCTCACTCGATTGAGCTAAATGCCGAAGTTCACGTGCCGGAATGGAATCGAACGGTTCGTATTATGCTCGAGGAAGACGCCTTTTTTGATGGAGACAGCATTCGCTACATCGACGGACGAATGAAAGAGTTGTATTTGATTCCGAGGCAGAAGTAAGAATCCCTGGTTTAAATCCGCGAAGTTTTTTCGGAGATTTGGCAAATGTTTTCAAAATTGAGAATGAATTCTAGTGGAAACTTCGCGGATTTTCCTTTAATCATACCTGCCGAAAAAAATTTGGTATCCTGAGATTCGGCAGCAGAGATAAACTCGGCTGCCAATCTATTTATTTAGTTGCCGCGCCCATTATTCCCTCTGCCTTTTCTAGAGTTGCGCCCTTTACTTCTCTTTCCACCTCTGTCTTTTTGAACAGTTCCGGGACTCTTTTTTCGATTGCCTTCTTTCCGTACGGTTCGTTTGGAACTTCTTCCATCCCGGTTATTTGACCGGACCGTTTCGCGTTGACGATTCGAATTTCGTTTAATTTGTTTGCTTCGGTTATTCCTGGCATCACGGTTTCTATCAACCCGGGAATTAGATCTGGATCGTGATCGAATGTTGATCTGCTTCTTTGGTGATTCTTTTACTTTTATATTTCTGTTGCTTCTTATATCACGATTTCTATCTACTCGCGAGTTAGATCTGGATCGAATATTAATCTGCCCTTCTGGAGATTTATTTACTTTCGAATTGCCGATGGCTCGATTTCGCCGTGAAGATTGTACGGTTCTGGAGCGTTGGCGTTGAGTTTTTGGCTGCTCTCGTACTCGTTGCCGGGCTTGTCTTTTATCAACTTTTGAATATCGTTCTATTCGTCCGGTGCGATATCCATTACGACCTCGCTCTTTTTGATATCTGTTTCGTTCTCTGTGGGCCTCTTTTTTCCATCGATTTAACCGTTTCTCATAATCTATTTCGATGTAAGTATAATGCCTGTAATCCCGATCATTATACCTGTGCCGGTGCTTATGCCATTTTCGATATTTCACAAAACTTGGATGAACATGTCGTTCCCAGTGGCGAGGAAGTCGTCGTTCGGGAACCTGTAAAAAGGCCAGGCTCAATCCGCCCAACCAAATTTGAACAGAGTAGTAGGGAGAATGATAATCATCATACACAAACCTGTTCCGGTAGTACCAATCAATGCCTCGGAGGCGAATCATTAAATCACGATCTCTGTATCCGTCGCGATAACCGGCTTCGTAAATGTCGATATCGCGAACTAAATCATAAAATCGATATTCATTGTAATAAGCGTCGTTAACGCCATCCATATATCCTTTCAGGTAGGCAGAATGGTAAGGATCCTGGTAATAACTGGTTGAATTACTCAGGTTCAATTGAAAATGGATAAACGGTCTGAAAGATTGATAGCTGAATTCTACATACGTAGACTGGGCGGCTATCGGAGCGCTCAAGAACGCAAGCATCATTAGGGTAATAGATAGTTGTTTCATCATAACATCCTCTTGCTTAAGTGCGGTTTAAGTATTGCTACTTATAGATATCAAGGATCCGTCAGCGCACCAATAGCATGATAATGTTAAGCTATTTTAATTAGAGAAGAGTTCTTTTGGGGATGTTTTTAAAAGAGATAGCGCTCAAATTTGAGTCGGATGAGTATCGAAGAAATAAAAAAAGAGGAGTATTTTGGTACTCCTCTTTGGAATTGAAAAATTAAATATCAGAAAAAAGCATTAATCAATCGCAAAACAGTAAAACAAGCCATTACCGCCCGTTCCCTGGAGATTTGTCTGGCTGCAACCGCGTGAACCGTGAGCCGAATTCCAGGATTCAGGATTTTCACCACCGCCGGTTCTGTCGTGATGGCCCACTTGCGCGCTGCCATCTTCGCCGCTACTTGTCCAGTCGCTGCAGGTTGTATCTTCATCGCTCTCAAAAGCCATTCCATCAAGAGTTGAGCCGGTAATGATATCATGCATATTAGGATCATCACCCCGGCCGTTTATCATCTCGCCATTCTCATCAATAGAATTTTCTTTGTTGAGGTTATTGTCCTCACTGTGCAAGTGATCAACGTCTTCAGCTACCATCACACCGTTTGCATTGTACCACGGACCTTCTCCGATACGGTCTCGGGCATTCACAACAGGATCTGTCGTGCTCAGGTAAGCGTGCCATGTTTTATCACCGGCACCGGCTTCTTCGGCTAACATTTGGCAATGTTGATCGGCTCCTTCAAGGCCACCGAGATCAGCACCGTTTCCGGGTCCCACGCTTGTAATGAAAAAACTCATGGTTGAATCGGACTGTGCGATGGAAAAGTCTACATTTAGAATCAAAGCGATTAACAACGTACATATGATAGGAAGGATCTTGATATTCATAACAGTTGGATTAAGAGTTAAAGAAGAAATGCTGCATCGATTGAGAACAAAATAGTTGAAGCTCAGTTTGGTTACAAATGCTGAGAAATCAACTCTTTGAATAGAACTTATTTTTCAACATAAAGTTTCACCCGTATTTCTCATCTACAAACTTCACCGATTCCTGCACCAAATCTCTCAACACATCCATATTGATGTCTTCAAGTCGCTTCACATACAAACAGGATTTACCGGTTCGGTACTTTCCAAGTTTCTGCATCAGCTCATCATGTTTTTTGAATCCCGACATAATGTAGATTGAAAGCTCACGTTTTCGTGGAGAGAATCCCACTTTTAGGAAGTCACCTTCACGTCCGCTCTCATACTTGTAGTGATACTGATCGAACCCGATGATGCTGGGTCCCCACATTTTGGGTTCGCAGCCGGTCACTTCTTTCATGAGATCGAGCAGGGAATAGGAATCAACAATTTTTTGTTGATCCTCTAAGGAATCGATAAATGTTTTTACAGATTGATCGGTTGGTTGGGTTTTATTTTCACTCATAACTGAGGTTCCCTATAGATTTTTTTAACTTTGGGGGCGAATTCTGTAAGGAATTCCGAGATTCTGTCTCATACTATATACATGAAACCACGAAATTAATCACAACAAATTTTTTAGATGATAGAAAAGGCAAGAGAAATTCTGCAGCAAACATTTGGATATGAAGAATTCAGACCTCTGCAGGCCGATATTATTCAGAACGTTTTACAGAAGAAAGATTCATTGGTAATTATGCCAACCGGTGGCGGGAAGTCGATCTGCTACCAAATTCCCTCCATGATTTTCGACGGATTAACGGTTGTTATTTCTCCACTTATCTCATTGATGAAAGACCAGGTTGAACAACTTGAGGAATTCGGTGTGCCGGCGCTTTATTTGAATAGTTCATTGACACCGGAAGAGTATCAAGAAAATATAGAACGATTGAGAAGGGGAGAGGCCAAACTGCTGTACCTGGCCCCTGAAACCTTGATGATGGACTCCACGCGTGAACTCCTCACCGAATTTGAGATCGATTGTTTTACGATTGATGAAGCGCATTGTATTTCGGAATGGGGACACGATTTTCGGCCTGATTATCGCCAGCTTGCAAAGGTTCGAAAAGATTTTCCTGAAGCGGTTTGTCTCGCGCTGACTGCCACGGCAACACCACGAGTTCGCGATGATATCCAGCAGATTTTAGAGATGAAAGATTCGGGGCGATTTGTAGCCAGTTTCGATCGAAAAAATCTTCTACTGAAAGTTGTTGATAAAGAGAATCCACTCGATCAGATTCTTGATTTCTTGTACACTCGGCCTAATCAATCCGGGATTATTTACTGCTTTTCGCGAAGACAAGTAGATGAGTTGAATGCCGACCTGAGGGCAAATGGTCATTCCGTTCGTCCTTATCACGCCGGACTCTCAGAAGGGGCCCGGAACCGAAACCAGGAAGCGTTTATCAAGGATGATGTAGACATTATCGTGGCGACGATTGCATTTGGAATGGGCATCAACAAACCGGATGTGCGATTTGTGATTCATCATGATATGCCGCAGAATATTGAATCGTATTATCAGCAAATTGGCCGTGCAGGTCGTGATGGTATCAAGGCGGATTGTCTTTTGCTATACAGCTATTCCGATAAGCAGAAGATCCAGTATTTCATCAATCAAAAAGAGGGGCAGGAGAAAGATATTGCCAAAAAACATCTCAACTCCCTGCTTGATTTTATGGAGTACGACGGCTGCCGCAGAATTCCATTGATGGAGTATTTCGGGGAAGAGTATGAAAAAGACAACTGCGGCATGTGTGATTATTGCCTGGAACAGATGGGCGATAAGCAGGATTTTACCGAGCAGGCACAGAAATTTTTGAGCTGTGTGGTCCGAACAAATGAAACCTACGGAGCCTATCACATTGCAGATATTCTTCGCGGATCGGAAGCAAAGAAAGTGTTGGAAAATAAACACGATGAGCTATCTACATACGGAATTGGGATGGAGTGGAGCAAGAATCAGTGGATTCAGCTTTCACGAATGCTGGTTCGAAAGGGACATCTGAAAAAAGATCCCAAGCATGGTAGTCTTCTTCTGACCGATGAAGCCAAAGCGGTGCTTAAAGGTGATGAACAGGTTCGCGGAATTCTCGACAGAACGCAAACTACGTCACCTGAAGAAAGGATGCCCCGAACGGAGAATGAGGTGGAGAACAAGTATGATGAACATCTGTTTGAGGAACTTCGAAAACGGCGTAAGGAGATGGCCGACGAGCAGGATATTCCGCCCTATGTGATTTTTCCAGATACCACGCTAATGGAGATGTCTTATTACTACCCACAAGATGAAGAAAGCCTGATGGGCATTTATGGAGTCGGTTCGTTGAAACTGAAAAAATACGGTGACGATTTTGTTGAGATCATCAAAAAATATTGCGAAGAGAATGATGTGGAAGAGCGATCAAAATTGCTTCGCAAGAAAGTGAAAAAAACTCAATCGAAGCAGAAGTACGAGCGGGTGGGCGAGGAGTACAACAAAGGCAAATCTATTGAACACCTGGCGGAGCAATTTGGCGTAAAAGAGAAAACAATTTTGAGTAATCTCAAAAAATTCGTGGATGACGGGCACCAGATCGATCCCACTGAAGTTTTAGCTGCTTCATCCCTCTCCGAAAGAAAAAAGGACGAAGTGTATGAGGCGATGGAAAAAGTGGGGCCAAAACTCCTCCGGCCCATCTATGATTCACTCAATAAAACCGTGGATTACAATGAGCTGCGCATTTTACAGCTGGCGTACTTTGCGATGAATGGGGATTAGAGGTTAACCACGGAGGATTCACAGAGGGCACAACGTTTAAGCTATCTATACCTGTTTTTGTTGATAATTCTTAGTGTTCTTTGTGACTTCTTTGTGTCGCTGTGGTGAAAAAAATAACAACTGAGAAAAAACGATCAATAATAACTAAACAATATGTAATGGAGAGGGAAAATAAATTAGCATCAAGAGTACTGGATTGCGCTTTTTCAGTTCACAAGAATCTTGGCCCGGGATTGTTGGAGTCGGCGTATCAATTGGCAATGGATGCAGAGTTATTTGAGAATTCTATTCCATTTATCTCTCAAGCAGCAGTGCCACTTGAATATAAAGGTCGATCCATTTCTACAGTTTACAGATTAGATTTTTTAGTGGATGATCATCTCATCGTAGAATTAAAGGCAGTTGAATCTTTGCATGATGTACACTTAGCACAAGT
The DNA here is from genome assembly GCA_964422985.1 of uncultured Rhodohalobacter sp. Taxonomy (GTDB): domain Bacteria; phylum Bacteroidota; class Rhodothermia; order Balneolales; family Balneolaceae; genus Rhodohalobacter. The sequence goes on from CAYRDO010000108.1 coordinate 12,602, forward strand.
CTTGACTTATCTAAAATTGACTGATGTTCGATTGGGCCTATTACTGAATTTCAATGTTGCCTTGTTGAAAAAGGGGATCAGACGAGTAATTCTGTGATTAGGAAATTCGTAGTGACCTTTGTGCCTGCTTTGAGTCATTGTGGTTAAAAGCAGCTAAAATTGAATTTCATTCAGAGCCTTCATGTAAGTGATTAAACCACAAAGGCACGGCGAATTCACGGCGTACACAACGAGTAATTAGGCCTGAGAATTAAAATTAATGTTTTGAGCAAAAACTCATTGTGCCTGTTGTGCCTTCTTTGAGCCGTTGTGGTTAGAAAATAACCTAAGTTGAATTTTCAACCAGAGTCTTCTATGAATGATTAAACCACAAAGACAAGACGAATTCACAGGGTGCACAAAGATTTAATTTACACCTGATTGGATCCGGCCGAATTGGCGGCGTGATGGAACTCCGAACGAGAAATCGACAAAGCAAATGAAAATAGTCGACACCGAAATTCTCAAATCCATATAATAGTTGGCGTACTTTGCGATGAATGGGGATTAATCGAGAGGGAACCAAATTATGCAACAGCCGTCATATTCGATATGATTTATTTCTGTTCCATCTGCATTCATTGTATACATTTGAGTTGAATCAGTAAAATAAAAGTCTCGCCTAAAAGCTAAATACTTTCCATCAGGCGACCATGCTCCCACACGGTTCCAGTAGCCTAATTTTTCTGTGTGAGTTAGTTTCACTGTATTTGAACCGTCAGCATTTATTACATAGATATCGGAGCCAGAATCAGTTTCAGGGGGTAGATCCTCATCACTGCCATAAAATGTTTGAGAGTATGCAATTTTGGATCCATCTGGAGACCAAGAAAACGCATATTTATTTTCTCCTTCAAGCTGCAAAGAGAGTTTCCTATCGGATCCATCTGGGTTTGAGGTATAAAATTCATACATACCTCCCTCTTGGATTATATATCGAATTTTCAATCCGGATGGAGTCCATGAAAGATCGCTTTCAAAAATATCTGGGGTATCCGTAATGTTTTTAAGGTTAGAGCCATCTGTATTCATTATAAAAAGGTCATTCGTACGAGAATCCCCATACTCTGCTCTGTGAAAGACAAATTTTGACTCATTTTGTACCCATAATGGTGCATAATCATAGGTATCTTGATTATTGGTAATTTGAGTCAGCTCAGAGCCGTCTATATTTATAGTATAAATATCTGATATAACATTACTCATATTTCCGCTAAAGGCTAATTTTTTACCATCTGGCGACCAAGAAAAACTTGCTACTTCCGGGTCATTAGGTTGATGGGTTAACTGCACCAGGTTGGAGCCGTCAGGATCAGATACATAGAGTTCATAGCCCCAATTCCAATTATCATAACTTGAACCTGTAAACGCAATTTTCGTCATG
>CAYRDO010000109.1:0-11263 GCA_964422985.1 uncultured Rhodohalobacter sp.
GCATTTCTGGGAGGACCCGGTTGGGCGTACTCTCGCGGTGCGGCGGCATTTTACATTATTGCTTATGGTGTGATCGGTATTATCCCGTTCTACTTTTTTGGTCCCCGAACCTGGTTTCTTGGCGAAAAATATGGGTATGTAACACAGGCTGAGCTCTTGGCCGATCGTTTCGACAGTAAATTTATGTCCGTCATGCTTGCCTTTCTCAGCGTTGTGGTGTTCATCCCTTATCTGACACTGCAAATGGTTGGGGCAGGATACGTTTTGAATGTCATCAGTGAAGGGATGATTCCCAACTGGATCGGCGCCGGGGTCACCTATCTTGTCGTGTTGATCTATGTCTATTTCAGTGGGGTGATGGGCGTCGGATGGTCAAACGCATTCCAGGGAATGTTCATGATGGTGATGGCCTGGGTACTTGGAATTTATCTGCCGGAAACACTTTATGGCGGAATTGGTGAGATGTTTACAGCCATTATGGAAAACGGGAAAACAGCTATGCTAGAAGCACCGGGTTTAGCGGCCGACGGTTCCACATGGAGTTGGTGGGGGTACAGTTCTGCCGTTCTTGTTTCGGCTTTTGGATTTTCAATGTGGCCACATCTTTTTATGAGGAGTTATGCCGCAAAAAGTGCAAAATCTCTTCGCCTGAGCGTGGTTCTCTATCCCACTTTTTTGATCTTCCTTGTTCCTATTTTGATGATTGGATTCTCCGCCATTGTTGCCTATCCCGGAGTTGAGCAAGCTGATAGTATTCTCCCTTTTATTTTGATGCAGCTTGATCTTCCTGCGATTGTCGTTGGACTATTTTGTGCAGGAGCTCTCGCTGCTTCGATGTCATCTGGTGATGCGATCCTCCATTCTGCAGCCTCGATTGGCATTCGGGATGGAGTGAGCCAACTCGTAAAAAAACCGTTGAGTGATCGAAAAGAACGACTTCTCATTCAAATTTCGGTCATTATTATCGGTTTGATTTCGTACCTGTTTGCAATCTGGAATGAGGTCTCAATCGTTGCGTTATTGCTGGGATCGTACGGAGGAGTGGCACAAATTTTCCCTATTGTTTTTGCGATGTTTTACTGGAAGCGAGCCAACAAAGCCGGAGCCCTCGCCGGACTTTTCGGTGGAATTTTGGTGAATACTATCTGCCTGATCTTCCCCGAAATCAAACCATTCCCGATGCACGAGGGAATTTATGGGTTGATTTTCAACGTCATTCTGTTGGTAAGCGTAAGCTTGATGACCAAACCCGACGATCCTGAACGAGTTGAGAAATTTGCGAATTCAGGCATTAAATAGAATTTACCAGCAATATCTATTACCGTTGGCTTCAGCCAACGGTAGAGAGAGGTTTGATATTTCAGTGGGCTTTAGCCCAATTTAAATGTGGCTAAAGCCACTTCTTCTTTTGTCATTTATTACCGTCAGCTAAAGCAGACGGTAATAAATTCTTAAATCGATTTTTTCTACTTTCCCCGCCTCTTTTCTGAAGAAAAGATGTGCCTCAATAACCTGGATCCTGCACCTTGCCTCACCCAAGCGCCTGTTCCAAATCCTCAATAATATCATCCGCGTGTTCGAGGCCAATACTGATTCGAATCATGTTTTCCGGGGTTTGTGATTCCTCTCCTTCACTGCTTCGCCGGTGTTCCCAGGTCGTCTCCACTCCGCCAAGGCTGGTTGCCCGTTTAATCAGTTTCGATTTCCCCACCACCTTGATTGTATCGTCGTAATTACCATCAACCAAAAATGAGATCATCCCGCCAAAACCTTTCATCTGTTTTTTGGCGATTTCATGGCCTTTATGTGATTCCAAGCCGGGATAATTCACACGTTGAACCTTTGGATGATCCACCAAAAATGCAGCCACTTTTTCGGCATGCTCGTTATGGCCTTTCATTCTGTAGGAAAGCGTTCGGGTGCTTCGACTCAGCATCCAGCAATCCTGGGGAGAGGGAACAGCGCCGCCTAACTTCTGAACGGTTAAAATTCGGTCGAACAATTCATTATGCTTCTTTGATACAACCGCACCTCCAAGAATATCACTATGTCCGCCAAAATATTTTGAAGTGGAGTGCAGAACTAAATCAATTCCCAATTTCAGGGGAAGTTGATTGACCGGTGTTGGCCAGGTGTTATCAGCCAAGGTTTTAATATTATTGCCTTTTGCCAACTCGGCAACTCCTGCGATATCTGTAATTCGCATCATGGGATTTGAGGGCGTTTCGATCCAGATCAACGTTGTATTCGGTTTGATATAAGCTTCAATATTTTCCAAATCTGTCATATCAATAAAATCAAAATCGAGCCCCCAACGGGTCATGATCTTCTTGATCATCATACGATTTCCGGCGTACACATCTTCAGGAATAATGACGTGATCTCCGGTATCCAGTGATTGCAAAACTGCGGTCGCTGCGGCAATGCCGGATGAAAACGCTGCTGCTGCTTCACCGCCTTCAAGTGTGGCAATCAAATGCTCAAATTGCTGTCGGTTGGGGTTTTGAAGCCGGGTATAGTGATAATCATCCTCATTACGGCCGTCTTCATCAATTTCAAAAATAGTACTGGGTGAGATAGGTGGAATAATCGCTTTTGAAGGATTGCCGATATCAAGCCCGGCATGAATGGCTTTCGTTTCAAATCTCATATTATGTAAATAAAATAATTGAACAAGTTACAGTTATGAACTCTTCTGTAAGTTCAGGGTTTTTTGCCAAAAGAACCAACGACTTAATAGCCACAAAAACACAGAAGTCACCGAGAATACTCAGTAACTTCTGTGCCTCAGTGGCAAAAAGGTTTGAGCTTTATCTTCGAAAATCTTGCTCTTCGTCTGGTTTGTTATCGAGGATCTTTTCGATTTTATCCATCACATCATTAGTCAGTTTTTCGACTTTATCAATCGCCTTCATGTTTTGGCGAACTTGTTCCGGTTTCGACGCTCCGGTAATCACCGTACTTACATTCGGATTTTTCAGACACCAGGCCAGCGCCATCTCCGGCATTGAAAGTCCCGTCTCGTCAGCAACTTTAGAAAGCTTCTCAACCTTTTTAAGCTTGTTCTTTCCGCTCTCAGTTTCCAATAGTTTTTCACGAAGCCAGTCATAGTTATCCATCGCCAAGCGGCTATCTTCCGGGATTCCGTCGTTGTATTTACCGGTCAACAGGCCACTGGCCAACGGACTCCAGATGGTAGTTCCCAAACCAATTTCATTATATAGCCTGGAATATTCGCCCTCCACTTTATCGCGCTTAAACATATTGTATTGCGGTTGCTCCATCAGGGGTGGGCGCAGATGCTCACGCCTTGCAATTCGATACGCTTCCCGAATTTGCTCGGCCGACCATTCGCTGGTTCCCCAATAAAATGCTTTGCCTTCATTGATCACCTGATTCATAGCCCGAACAGTTTCTTCAATCGGTGTAAATGTATCCGGACGGTGGCAGAAAATAAGATCAACATAATCCGTCTGCATTCGCTCAAGAGAAGCATTCGTGCCTTCTATGATATGTTTGAAGGAAAGCCCTTGATCATTGGGGCCATCACCGCCCCAGAAAATTTTTGTAGATAGCACAAGATCAGACCGTTTCCATCCCTGCTTTTTGATGATGTTCCCCATCACAATTTCGGATTCTCCGTCGGCGTAGGCTTCGGCATTATCAAAGAAATTTACGCCGGCATCATAGGCCTCTTTCATGCATTCGGTAGCAAGATTTTCATCTACTTGTTCACCAAATGTTACCCAGGATCCAAATGACAGTGCAGATACTTTTAGTCCCGATCGTCCCAAAAATCGATATTCCATACTTCTTTTTTGTAGTTATGTGTTCAAATTCCACCTACAAAAACAGGACAACTTTTGGGTTCGTTCTCTTAGAAATGTAGATCCGTTCGGTGAGCCGATTAGAATAATTTAGAAAAGTACCATGTATATATTTCTACATTCTTGAAAGCAAAAATCGACAGCCGAGAAGACTCTACAGCCGATTACATTAAATCATTCGCCGTTCAGCTTCAGAAACAAATCTTCGGGCATCGCGGCGGGAAAAATCTTCCATGATATACACATCATTGATTTCAAGCTCTCCGAAAATTTCCTCTCCATCACGATCAATAATGTGAAGCTTTCCATCATCATAGTACACTTCTTTGATTTCATGAATGGGTATTTCAAGTGCCCGGTTCAGAAGAGAATGAACACCGCTGCTTACCATCGAGGTAATCACTTCAGCCAAAACAGATGCTTCATCCACATCGGCTTCACTGCGAATTTCATCGTCCAGATCAGCCAGAAATTGATCCGAAAACTGGATCACAATAGAATTGTTTGTCAGCATCATATCAACAGAACCCTCGCGATTCGTCATGCCGTATTCAGCATCCTTAAGAGTGAGACGCTCCGTAATATCGGCATCAATATCATTCTCAATCGAATACATGTCGTCGTGTTGTGCAACGGATTGGGCAGGTATCATCAACAAGAGAAAAACAATTGCGGATAAGAAAGGGACGATGTTTCTTCTGGATTTGATGGAATATTTCATGAACAAAAGGTTTTAGTTGAGAATTTTATTTGGCTACGTGTGAACCATAAAAGATGTTTCGGAAATGGAGTAGAAATCAGTTTTCAAATGCTTGAGAAGGCTCTTAGATGATCTATTTAGTTCGCTGTTATTTCATTATTTAGGCATTATATTGGAACAACATAAGTTTAAATTTGTTTGTAATAATAACTTTTAATTGAAATGGAGGATTGAATGAAAAAATATACGATCTCTTTTTTACTACTTTTATTCACTGTAACTGCAATGCCTGTAAGTGCACAAACACCTGATGCTCATGACCGGCTGAAGAAACATATCAATCAAATGGTTGAGGATGTTGATCAAGCTAAGACAGTTACTGAAAAAAGAGACATTCTGAATCAGTCTTTTGATGATTTAATGGCTACTTTCGATAAAGTAAGTGCCATGGAGCGCGTTTCCGACTCTGATAAAGAAGCAATTGCAGATTTCAGAAATACAATTCAGGAAAAGAAAGATGAACTAAATGGCACCAATGGTTACGACAAAGTTCCAGACAGCCAATTGGATGAGTTTGCCGATTATGTACAACAAGACATTGAACAGGCAGACCGTGTGGTTACTATTAGTCTCACAACGGCACTTCTGATTATTATTATTCTGCTGTTGTTATAAACTGATCCTGAATATTAACTTTAAGCGTGGCCTTGCCACGCTTTTTTTATTTATAGCATGTACCGATATCTACTGATATGCTTTCTACCGGTGATTTTCGCGGGGTGTACATCAACCCAACAATCAGTTGATAACTCCCCACAAGAGGTTCAATATTCTCTGATTTATGTAATTCATGGTGATGCAAACTATACGTATCATCGAAATGAAAATCTTCGCAAAGCCAACCTCGATGCATTGAACCGAGCCATTGAGACAGCCAAACAGGCAAAACACGGGGAGGTGTTTATTTTCCATCAAAAGCCGGAACGTAAATTAATATTTCTCCTACCCCAGAAAGATCGGCTGATGTATCATTTCAGACATGGAGAGCTGGTTGGCGGTGAATCTTATTCCCCTATCGAAGGCGGACTGAAAGCGGAGGCAAATCTCTACAACAGACAGAAAGCAGAGCAGACCGGACGAACTGTATTTCTCTATTTTGGGCATGAAATTCCCTCGGGTTCTCCCTATTTCGTTTACCACGGATCTCAACCTTTTTTTCGGTTCAACACAGAGATTTTTGCTGAAGATCTCACGCTTTTTCAAGATCACTTCAATATGGTGGTTTTGTCAACCTGCAATAACGGAAATCCCTTGATGGCCCAAGAGCTTTCTGGCAAGGCTGAATACCTGGTTGCTTCACCCCAAAATCTTCACCTCGCTCACCTGATTGATTCACCTCTTCTGCAACTCGAATCAGATCCCACTATCTCTACCGGTGAGCTTGCGAATTCTCTTGCCAGGCAATCGTTTGAGAGGCTGGCGGAATTTTTACAAACGATGGTTACCGTTGGAGTTTACGATTTGAGCGAAATTCAACCGCAGATTCATACCACAGCGCGAACGTATCGCGAACACTTAAATAGTATTCAGCAGAGATCACTTTTTGTAGATAATGTAGATTGCCAGACACTGCCGGAATTTCGTCAGCCGCTGCCAACTGAGGGAGTGACTCTATACTATCAGCCGCCGGCTTTTGGATCAAACGCAACGTCTGTCAGTCATTCCGGTTGGGGTTGCAGAAATTAATATTGTAAGTGATGTACTTTAAATCCCCAACTCATTATTTTTAATCTATTCGGGATGTAGCGCAGTCCGGCAGCGCGCGTCGTTCGGGACGACGAGGTCGCAGGTTCAAATCCTGTCATCCCGACCACGATGGAATCAACGATTATCTCTGTTATAACGAGATTTTTAACGTCATTTAATCGAACTGAGTCATCAACTTATGGGGTTCCGAAACAGTGTTTCGGGGTTCAAATCCATCATCCCGACTATTCATCAGAAATTTGTTACAATTGTGGACAAACATTCTCAAATGCTTCTTTTTGAGCCGTAAGCAGATCAGGAATATCTTCCAACCCGTTCCAATTATCAGGGCGGGTTCGGTATTGCCAATAGATCAGTGAAACAACGTCTGATTCTTGAGAAGCTTCAACATACCACTTTGCGGATTCCAGGGGAGGCTTTCTCCACTGCTTTCCATAGAACCCTTGGCCGGTGATGGAAATATCAGCAGTCGGAACAGTTTTATTTACAATCCCTTTCAGTTCATTGAGATATTCAAAAAAACCTTCCTTTGTGGTTATTTGATTATACCCTCTCCAATTTTTAAAAAATGGGTAGTAGTTAATTCCCACGACATCCATATTGCCTGGAATTTTTCGATCTAAAATATTCCCTTCGCTCAGCGTAAATCCGTATTTATATTCATCTCCAATTATTTCCCGTGCTAGTTCAACCATATGCTCAAGCTCATTGGTTTTGAGCCCTCCTTGACCATAGGGTTCATCCCAAAGTAAAATCCATAAAACATCTTCGGGTGAATAATCACGAATTGATTGAGCCATGCCTCTCAGATCCGATTTCCACTGAGATTCACTTTCATCTTTTCTTAACTGGTGAGACAGATTGATAATTACTTTCATCCCGTCATCAATCACTTTCTGAGCATCGCTGGCGTTGTACGACATCCCAACATTTGCTGCCTGTTTCATCTCTTCAGGATCATCAAGATAATCCCAATAGCCATAATACTTACATTCAAGATTGTTGGTTGATTCTACCGTCTGAGTTGAAGATTGAGCCCCATCATCATCCTCGGAATATTGTGCATACAGACTCAATCCAAGCAAAAGTGGAATCAGTACTATAAATCCCAGAAAGAGTTTTTTTCGGTTAGACATCATCTCTAAATAGTTGTTAATTTTCTTTTTTGGACTAACGCACAATCAATAAAATCATTTTTCAATGGGTGAATCTTTTATAGAACCCTTTCGGTTACTCGATACCGCAAGTATCGCAGCCCAAACAACAACGATCAGAAGCCCCAGAAATTCGCGGGCGGCTTCCACGCCGGTTTGAATCATGCGAACTTCATCCATCATATGACGGAAACCGGCAGCGGTTAAATCCGGAATTTTAAACAATGCCCAAATCAAACAAACACTTGCCAGAGCAGTTGCTGTTGCCCAATGCAGTTTTCCCATCGCATAACGTACACTTATTATAAAAGCAGCTCCGTAGGCAAGCATCCAACGGAGGGCGTTTGTATCATTGTATTGTACCACTGCTGCCACTGCAAAAACTACGACCATTAGGTAATTGGTATATCTCAAAATCATTCCAAAAGGATTTACAGGTTAAGAGTATATTCTGTTAATGAGTCCCACTCATCACAAGGAAGGAAACTATAAAAAGTAGGAAATAGATGTTGAAAATATCACCCCGGGAAATTCCTCATTTTTTTCTCTTTCCTCTCTGTTATTTTATAAGTATAGTTTAGAATCGATTTGTTGAATTACAAAATGCAGGCAAATCAAATATTTGGAGCTCAAATCAGATACATTAAATGAGAATTACAAATAACACTGTACAAAAAAGGGATCACTATTATTTGTGCTGGATGATCTCTTTTCTATTGCTTCTTTTTATATCTCCTGATTCTATCAATGCTCAAAATGAGTCGGAGTTTACGGAGTACACCGTTCAAATTCCTGATTCAGATCAAGCCATTGAGATGGTTCCGGTTCCCGGTGGTACATTTGAAATGGGACCGATCAACGGTAATACTCACGACGTTACAGTTGATCCTTTTTGGATGGGGAAGTACGAAATCACATGGAATGAGTACAACCTGTTTCGAAATGAAGTACTTGAGAATCTTGAACCGAAACTAACTGCAAATTTTGACGCAAATGCAGTTGCAGCCGACATCATCTCACTTCCATCGCCCCCTTATGTGGATATGAGTTTTGGAATGGGAACCGATGGATTTCCCGCAGTCGGGATGACTCACTACGCCGCTTTTATGTTTACCAAATGGCTGACGGAAAAGACCGGCGAGTTCTATCGTCTTCCTACAGAGGCTGAATGGGAATATGCATGTCGCGCAGCCACCGCTAACGCGTATCAACCGATTGCGAATGAAAGTGAACTAGGCCAATATGCCTGGTTTAAGGGTAACAGTGATCGAAAGTATCACCAGCCCGGACAGAAGGAACCGAATGCTTTAGGCATCCATGATATGCTGGGCAATGTAGCTGAATGGACGTTTGATCAATATCATGAAGATTATATCAGTCAACTTGAAGGCGAACCGGCCGATAATCCCTATTTCACACCGACCGAGCTCTATCCAAGAACCGCTCGGGGAGGATCGTGGATGGACGAGGCCGAAGCTGCGAGTTGTCTCCAGCGCAGAGGATCAAATCCCCAATGGAAGATGCGAGATCCCCAGCTCCCAAAGAGTTTGTGGTGGCTGACCAATGCATCATTCCTGGGCTTTCGGGTGGTAAAACCGGCTGATCAGCCTGAATCTGTAGAAGAGATGGAAAAATATTGGATTGAAGCTATGCAGGACTATTTTTAATAGGCCAAAAACCACGATAACATAACTAATACTAAAAGTTCGATACCATGAAAGATAACAATCAAAACAAGTCAAAATTAACGAGAAGAGATTTCATGAAAAAGACCTCGCTGGCTGCCGGCGGTGGTTTGCTCTTAAGTTCGCTCCCTGTAAGCTCAAGCGCCTATGTTGCAGCGAATGATACTATTAATGTTGCCGTGGTTGGATGCGGCGGCCGCGGAACCGGTGCTGCAAATCAAGCTTTGAATGCCGATGAAGGTGTGAAAATCGTGGCATTGGCGGATCTTTTTAGAGACCGCCTGGATGACTGTTACAATTCTCTGACCCAGGCCCATCCGGATGGTAACAGAGTGGATGTACCTGAAGAGCATAAGTTCGTCGGTTTCGACGGATACAAACATGCCATTGAGCTGGCCGATGTTGTTATTTTAGCAACTACTCCCGGATATCGACCTCAGCATTTTGAAGAGGCTGTTCGACAGGGCAAACATATTTTCATGGAAAAACCTGTTGCTACTGATGCACCCGGAGTTCGTCGTGTGCTGCAAGCCGGACGTGAAGCACAACAGAAGAATTTAAACGTAGTAGTGGGGCTCCAGCGGCATTATCAAATCAATTATAATGAGGCCTTAAACCGTGTAAGAGATAATGCAATCGGAAAAATTACCGGTGGTCAAGTCTATTGGAATAGTGCCGGCGTTTGGGTACGGGAACGTCAACCGGGAATGACAGAACTGGAATATCAAAACAGAAACTGGTATTACTTCAACTGGCTCTGCGGCGATCATATCCTGGAGCAACATATCCATAATATTGATGTTGCAAACTGGTTCATCGATGAATATCCTGTTTCTGCACAAGGCATGGGCGGACGAGAAGTTCGAACCGGAAAAGATCACGGACAGATTTTTGATCACCATTTTGTGGAATTCACCTACCCAAGCGGAGCCGTGATTGCAAGCCAGTGCCGTCACCAGCCTGACACATTCTCACGAGTGGCTGAGAATTTACAGGGAACAGGTGGAACCATTGAACTGGACTCCGGCAACAAAGCGATTATTAAAGATCACGATGGTGTGGTTCTCTACGATCACGATGGAATGAACGACCCGAATCCTTACCAGGTAGAACACGACAGACTTTTCGCATCAATCCGAAATGGTGAGGTCATCAATGATACAGAGTACGGAGCTAAAAGTACCTTGACTGCAATTATGGGTCGAATGGCTACCTACTCGGGACAGGTTATTACGTGGGATCAGGCTATTAACGGGCAGGAACAATTGGTTCCCGATAATATGACCTGGGATACTCCACCGCCCGTAATGCCGGATGAAAATGGAAATTATCCTATACCAACTCCCGGAGTTACCAATGTGCTTGGAGTTGAATCCACAGCAAGTACAGAGTGATAATTTTCTCCTCTTGTTGCGAAGAGACCACTTTGCCGAGAGGGGACAGTTAAGAAGCGTTCAGCGAATTAATAGGGGTGTGTCTACTTTTTTTGGCACATTTGATCTTCATTGATAGCTGAACACACCCCTAAATCCCCTCTCAAGAGGGGACTTCCTTTTCCAATTTATTAATACATCTGCCATGAACCGAAAATCTTTCCTCAAAACATCTCTTTTGGCCGGATCGGCCCTTGCCACCGGTACTGCTTTTTCAAAACCGAAAAGTGAACCATTGAACAAATCCGATCTTCTTCAAAACCACGATTTCAAACTGAAGTATTCTCCTCACTTCGGAATGTTTGAAAACCATGCGGGCCGGGATCTTCTGGATCAGCTTCAGTTTATGAGTGAGATCGGGTTCAAAGGATTAGAAGACAACGGAATGAAGGGACGAAATCGGCGAACCCAGGAACAGATCGGTCAGAAATTAAACGACCTGGGAATGGAGATGGGTGTTTTTGTTGCTCATCAAATTTATTGGAATGAACCGAGTTTAAGCACCGGAGATCCGGAATATGTGGATCAGTTTTTGGATGAGATTGAAGAATCGGTTGAAGTAGCTCAAAGAGTCGGCGCGACCTGGATGACGGTTGTTCCCGGGCATGTAGATATGCGTTTAGATATGGATTACCAGGAACTAAACGTAATTGACGCGCTAAAACGAGCCTCAGAAATTCTGGAACCGCACGGTTTA
>CAYRDO010000109.1:11273-14006 GCA_964422985.1 uncultured Rhodohalobacter sp.
GATGGTCCTCGAACCATTAAATACGTTAATCAATCATCCCGGAATGATACTCACCAAAATTTCGCAGGCCAACCGGATCTGCAAGCACGTGAACAGTCCCTCTTGTAAGATTCTGTTTGATATCTATCACCAACAAATTACCGAAGGCAACCTGATACCAAATATGGATGCCGCCTGGGATGAAATTCCATACTTCCAGTTGGGCGATCACCCCGGTCGAAATGAACCCTACACCGGCGAGATCAACTATCAAAATATCTTCAAACATATTTATGATAAAGGATTTGACGGCATTGTAGGGATGGAGCACGGAAATTCAATAGACGGTGAAGAGGGAGAACTAGCTTTGATCGACGCCTACGTCAGAGCAGATGATTTTGAGGTTTAAAACCAGATCCGCGAAGTCTTCGAAGACTTCGCGGATCTATTTTTTCATTACTCTTCATAATACTCAGCAATCATCTTATCTACTTGCTTCACCATCTCTTCACCTCGAAGATCTTTAGCGACGATATGTCCCTCCGGATCAATTAAGTACATTCTAGGTACGCCTAAGACACTGTAAGAATTTACAATCTCTCCTTCCCATCTTTCTTTTTGTAATATTTGCGGCCATTCCATCTCATTTTCTCTCGTAAATTCTTGGACAACATTTTCACCTTCGTCTAACGCAATACCAACAATTTTTAAATTTTTTCCTTCATGCTTTTCTCTCAACGTTTTCAGATGTGGAATTTCAGGTTTGCAAGGGCCACACCAAGTTCCCCAAAATTCAAGCAAGACAAATTCGCCATTCAACTCAGACAGCGCCAGTGAATTTCCGCTGATGGTTTGTGCTGAGAAAGGCGGGGCGTCTTGACCAATTTGCAGGGATTCAAGCTCATGCAGTTGTTTGAGAGCAAAATCCACAAAAAACTTATCGGCATCCAATTCTACCATTTTTTGCGCATAATCCCGAGCCCTGTCGCTTTTATCCTGATCTTTATAATACCGAACCAACATAGAGAGAAGTTGGGATTTACTTACTGGATCGGTGATACGATGCTCTAATTCATGCAAATAGTCTATATAATTGTCATAAACAAGATTTTCATTTCGATGATAAATTTTTGATAAGGGGCGAACAACTTTAACCCAAAGTTCAGAGTCCTCGCCAAGAGTATCTAATGCCTCATCTACATATTCATCGTTCCCGGTATTTCCCCACATAAGGAAAGCAGACGAAAAGGCTATTTCTGCAGATTTCGTCCCTTTGTGGGATTTATAGTATTCGAATAATTCCTTCGCATAATGATTTTGAAGACTATCTGAAAATTCTGCTTTTTCAATTTCATCCCAAACCTCAGAATGATAAGCCTCGAATGTTGAATCTCTTTCTGAATCCTCCGCCTGTGCAAATAGGTTATTTGAAGCGAGTAGTAGAAGAACCGTAACAAGTGAAAAAACTCTCGAATATGCAGCCATAATGTCTTGATTTAAATAGAATTGATTCTACTTTTTAAATACAGAAATTCACATGGATATTCAAAATCACTTCAAAAACCTTCGCACCCCGTCTGAATACCACTCCACGATTTTCCCTCCCTCATTCGAAAAAATGATCGCTTCGGTCTGATCCAGTTTGTTGATTAGCGAGATGCCCTCATCCGGATTCATTAACGTTAGAATTGATGATAATGCATCGGCGGTCATGCCGTTCTGGGAAATAACCGTTGCCTGGATTTGATTTGTCGTCCCCAAGCCTGTTTTTGGATTGATAATATGGGAGTATCGTTTTCCGTCAATCTCCACAAACTGGAACAGATCTCCTGATGTTGTCACCGTTCGATCGGCAACGGTGAGTGTTATAAACTGATTCTCACCACTCTTTTGATGTTTAGGAACAGCCACCTCCCAGCTTGCTTTTCCCGGCGGCGGGTCCCCTAGCGTTACATCTCCGCCTGCATCGATCAAAGCCCGTTCAATTCCATAGCTTTCCAATACGTTTAAAGCTTCCTCGGCCGCATATCCCTTGGCGATTCCACCCAGATCAAGCTGCATATTGGGCTTCAGAAGTTCTACGGTTTGATTCTCCTCATCCAATTTGATGTGCTGATACCCTACTTTTTTTTGCAGGTCTATGAGTTCCTTATCTGACGGGAGCTGCGGATCGGGTGACATCCGTGCAACTCTCCAAAATTTACTCATCGGCCCGATGGTAATATCAAACAATCCATTACTCAATTCCGCCATTCGAATCGATTCCTTCAACACGTTAAAGAGGTCATCACTCACTTTTACAGCTCTGCCGGACCCTGATGTTCTTGAAATCTGACTGAGTTCACTGTCTTCCTCATAATCACTCATGATGTGGTTGAGCTCCTCGATTCTGGCGAAAGCTTCATCCGCTGCTTTGCTTGCAAGGGAGTCGTCCGTTGAATCGGCATACAACACAATATTAAATCTCGTGCCCATCTGATTCGAATGAAACTGATGCCGCTCCAGCTCCTGAGACTGAGACGGTTGAAGGAAAAGAATGGAAACCAGAATAAAGAGACAGATCGGTATTCTCATGCTCGCAAAATAAGGGATTCAATCATCCGATGAGAGTGTATAAACTCACCTTTTCGCATTTTTATTTTGATAACATCGATGCTAACCATCACAATCCAATCAAAAAATACCTATTGTTAGTTTGATATGTCTTTCCGGCAATTTGAGCCATGTGGAAAAATCCAATGAAGGATCAGGCCT
>CAYRDO010000110.1:0-1889 GCA_964422985.1 uncultured Rhodohalobacter sp.
CTGGATCTCTCCGGTCTTGATCCCGATGAAAACAGTCCTGAAGAAATTACCGGCGGATATATTCTAAAGATCGATAAGACATCCGGAGATCCGGTTCCGACTGATTATTCGTATACCGAAGAGTTAGGATTTCGATCTCAGTATGGTGTTGATGGAGAGAAATTGTATTATGACCCATACTTCGATAAACAAGGTGAGGAAACCTATTTCCTCTATGAAGAACCGGCGTGGGAAGATATTTCAAATCCCCAAAAAGAGTACATCCAAAATTACATGCATGAGTTTGAAACGGCTCTTTTGGATGATACAGATGGTGATTTTGATGGCAATTATACGTTTACCGAGTATGTAAATCTTGACAGTTTCGTAGATTTCTTTCTGTTGAATGAGCTGGCCCATAATGCGGATGCCTATCGAATCAGTACGTTTATGTATAAAGATCGGGGAGAGAAATTGAACATGGGACCTGTTTGGGATTTTAACCTCTCCCTTGGTAATGATGAACTGGAATTCCGGCGATCACCGCGAACGTGGATTTACAACTACAATCAATATTATCCTAACGATATCTGGCTGGTTCCGTTTTGGTGGACGCGACTGACTGAAGACCCAATGTTTCGCAGCAAAGTGAAGGAGCGATGGCAGGAGTTGAGAGCAAATGAATGGAGTAATGAATCGCTACAGCAATTGATTACTGATCTCACAGAACCTCTAATTAATGATGGGGCAATAGATCGTAACTTTGACCGGTGGTTTCTTCTGGGGAATCCCGTTTATGGAAACTATTTTGTTGGAGATACTTACGAGGAGGAAATACAATACATGCGCGATTGGCTGGATGAGCGAGTAACCTGGATGGATGCGCAATTGAGTTCCTGGTGATATTCAATGCGATGAGCTATTAGTCTACAGCTTTAAAATCTTCGAGAACTGATAGCTGACAGCTAATAGCTTCTTTCCGCCAACGCATCATCCACAAGCTCGTCACCCAAAATCTCTTTGGCTCGTTTATACGCTTCATCAACCTTTCTTTCACGGAAGAGGGTAAGGATCTCTGAATCGATCAATTCATACCACAGTTTCTTGCGGGTATCGAATTCATCAATATGTTTTTTCATCGGTTTTCGGAGGCTCTGCATGAACTCGAGAAATTCGCCATACTCTTTTCCGAACTCTTTTTCGAATCGCTGACGAAGCCGAACCGCAAGTGCCGGAGCCGCTCCTCCTGTTGAAATCGAGATTGTGAGCGGACCTTGTTTTACGATCGATCCAAATGCAAAATTGGCGTGTGGGAGGTCATCCATCACGTTGATGAGAATGTTTCGTTCTTTGGCTTCTTGGTATGCTTTTTCGTTGATATCACCTTCAAACTCCGCGACGATGGCCACCGAAGCCCCTTCAAAATCTCCATATTGATATTGACGGGGAATCCACTCAAAACGACCTTCATCCGCCCACTGCTGGAGTTGCTCATTCAGTTCCGGACTGATGACCGTAAGCCACGCACCCCGATCCAAAAAATCTTTCACTTTTCCTTCCGCTTCCCAGTCCCCACCGACAATCACAGTTTTTCGTTCATTTAATCGGCGAAGGTAAATAGGATAAACGTCTAATGCTTTTGACATTTTTGAATGTTGTTAAGTTGGATAGTTAAAAGTCCCCTCTTGAGAGGGGATTTAGGGGTGTGTAAAAGTGAATTTGGTTATGTTTTAAACTCCCCCTTTTGAAGGGGGAAAGAATCAAGAAAGTTGATTCTTTCCCCGTGGAGGTCGAATTCAGGCTATTAAGCTTATTTCAAATTCTGAGAAGCCATCCCCCTGCGCCCCTTCATATGGGGAGATTCTAATTCCCATTTTTATAATGATCCGGAAAGTGAATTCCACACTCGG
>CAYRDO010000110.1:1899-13913 GCA_964422985.1 uncultured Rhodohalobacter sp.
GTTTATTAACGTGAATTCGATCTCAACAGGTCATCCCCCGAGTTCACACGACATTCGTCGTGATCACTTTCTCCCTTCGAAGGGGAAGTCTTAATTCCCATTCTTATAATGATCCGGAAAGTGAATTCCACACTCGGTTTTATCCGTTCCATTCCAGCGGCCATTGCGGTCGTCGCTTTCTTTGGAAGCGTTGACCGGTTGGGTACATGGAATACATCCGATGCTTGGATAGCCTTCATCGTGCATTGGGTTGTACGGTAAATTCAATCGGTGAATTTCATTCCAGATTTTTTTACCCGACCAGTGTGCCACCGGGTTAATTTTAATCACTTCATTCTCCTCATCCCAATCAATAATTCTTACTTGATTCCTCGTTTCCGATTGACTGCGGCGAATTCCGGTGACCCACGCTTTTTTATCAGAAAGGTAGTTCCGAAGCGGAAGCACTTTTCGATAAAAGCAGCACTGATTAGGGTTTCTTTTCCAGAGCTCATCCCCAAATCGTTCAGCTTGCTCTTTTAGAGACAATTCCGGTGTAACTCTGGTAATATCAATATTGTATCGTTTTTCAAGCCTGTCTTTTAACTCGTACGTAGAATCAAATAAGAGATTTGTATCGAGATAAAAGATGGGAATATCCAACCCGTGAATTTGCAACTGATGAATCAGAAAAACACCCGATGATCCAAAACCGGTACCGAGCACCATCTCTTTTCCAAAAGTCTCATATCCCCAGGCCAGAATATCGCTTGGGTGAGATTCTTCAAATCGTTGATTTAATTGATCGAGCTCTTCAGCAGATAATTTGTCAGTTTTCAAAATAGGTTCGAGAAGGTCCTGCATAATTCATGTCTTAAATGGCCAATGATTGATGCTGAATATCAATTTCTTCCTGCGCTTCTTCTGTATTAAACCAAGCCAGGTCGTGGCTCAAAGCTGCAAGTTCTCCAATTACAATGGTTGCCGGTGGCGATAAGTGTGAAGCTTTTTCAGCGATATTTGAAAGCTTGCCTGTTGCCACTTTTTGCGATTCAAAGGTTGCCCGTTCAATAACGGCTGCCGGAGTATCGGGACTTTTTCCAAGTTCAATCAGTGTTTCAGAAATAGTCGACAAATTTCTAACCCCCATCAAAACAACCAGAGTGTCTGCATGGACGAGGTGACACCAGTTTTCAAAATCGTCCGTTCCTTTGATGGTGTGTCCCGTTACAACCGTAAAAGAACGCGCTGCATTTCTGTGCGTAACCGGAATTCCTGCAAAAGCGGGAGCAGCCATGGCGCTGCTGATACCGGGAATCACTTCATAAGGCACTCCATTAGCACGTAACTCTTCGCATTCTTCACCGCCACGGCCAAACACAAATGGATCGCCGCCTTTAAGACGGGCTACATGTTTGCCGCTCTGTGCTTTAGAAACCAGAATATGATTTATTTGTTCTTGGGATACGGAAGGTTTATCCGGGGTTTTGCCCACATAAATATGTTCCGAATCTTCACGTGTAAGCCCCAGAAGTTCCGGATTGGCAAGTCTGTCATACACGATGACATCAGCCAATTCCAGAACTTTCGATCCTTTTATTGTTATGAGGTCTGGATCGCCGGGGCCGGCACCAACCAGGTACACCTTTCCTTTTTCTAAATGTTTGAGTGTATTCATAATCTAAGCGGGTACCTCTTCAATATCTTTGATTCCAACTCGGTTCCAGAAATCGCTAAAGGATTCTTTTTCAGAGCGTTCGCTCTTAAATTGTTCCAACAAGGGGCGTACTTCCTGAACCAGCTCTTCTCGCGGAACCATATCTTTGTATTCTTTATTGAGACGCGTTCCGGATGGATCACCACCGATAAAAATGCTGTATTTATCGAGAGATCGCCCCACAAAACCGATGTCAGCTACATAAGGCCGGGCACATCCATTCGGGCAGCCGGTCATTCGAACAGAAAGTTTCTCATCCTGAAGTCCGAGTTCTACAAGCACATCATTCAGATCTCGAATAACTGCCGGTAATGCTCGTTCTGATTCCGTAATTGCCAACCCGCATGTTGGAAGGGCAGGGCAGGCCATCGAGAATTTGATGGCATTAGGAATCTCATCAGCCAAAGCTACACCATGTTCTCTGAAAATCTGTTCAATCGGCTCTTTTTGATCTTCAGGAATATCGGTAAGGATTACATTGTGATTGGGAGTCATACGAACTTCCGTTCTGAATTCCTTCACCACCTTTCGGAGTGCGGTTTTCAGTTTCAGATCGCCTTCATCTTTGATGCGTCCGTTTTCTACGGATACGCCGAGAAACCAATTTCCGTCGGATTGTTGATGCCATCCTAAATACAGTTCCAATTCAAACTTTGGGATCTCCCGAAATTCATCCAGATCATACCCGATTCTATCGATTAGTTCACTTCTGAATTTATCAAGTCCCCAATCGTGAATCAGGTATTTCATTCGGGCTTGTTTTCGGTTTATCCGATTTCCGTAATCGCGCTGAATACTAATGATTCCTTTCACGACCTCAACCACTTTGTCTTTTGTGATATAACCGAGGTGATCTCCCAAACGAGGAAACGTTTCCGGCTTGCGATGGTGCATTCCCATGCCGCCGCCGACTACTACATTAAATCCTTCGATCTCATTTTGATCATCAAAAAGGGCAACGAGACCGATATCCTGCGTGTAAAGATCTACGCTATTATCACCCGGAAGAGCAATTCCCACTTTAAATTTTCGGGGAAGGTAGCTGCTGCTGTATAATGGCTCAGTGGTTCCGTTTGTTACCTCCTCTTTTCCGGAATAGATTTTGTCGCCATCCAGCCAAATTTCATGATAAGCTTTCGTAGCGGGGAGCAAAATATCAGAAAGTTCATCTGCAAAATCCTGAACTTTCGCTTGTCGTCCGTCGATATCGGGTGCTGGTGTGGCCATCACGTTTCGAACAATATCACCACAGGCACCGAGAGTGGTGATCAGAGATTCATTAATCTCTTTGATGGTTTGCTTAAGTTCTGATTTGATAACTCCATGAAGTTGAAAGGCTTGGCGGGTGGTTACGCGAATAGTTCCATCGGCGTAATCATTAGAAATATCATCCACAGCCAGGTATTGATCCGGGTTGAGTTTTCCGGCCGGAGTTCTGCTGCGAATCATAAAAATATAGTGGCGGTCCCGTCCCTTTCGTTTGTCTCGGTCATCCTGCTGATACGTGCCGTGGAATTTCAATACCTGGATGGCATCTTTGCTGAAATGATCTTCATCATTGGTGACCTCAACATCCAATGGACCGCGAAGGTAATTACTGCCTTCTTTAATGTTTTCGAGTTTGCTTTTCTTTTTCTTCCTGCTCATTTGAGGGGTAATGCGTTAATTTGAATTCTTGTACAGTTGGTTGGTGTCGTCTTGGGTATAAGGATTTGCTCCGTTGCGAAGCTGAAGCCCCGCAACGAGCAAGTCCTGTGGTTATGGTAGTTACCGCTCGATCGGAGCATCAATCAGGTTTCCCCACTCCGTCCATGAACCGTCGTAATTCCGCACAGTTGGGAATTCGAGCAATTCATTCAGGACGAACCAAGAGTGAGCTGACCGCTCACCGATTCGGCAGTAAGCAATGATCTCTTTATCAGGCGTAATCCCTTCATCTGCATAGATTTTCTTGAGCTCTTCTTTGCTTTTGAAGGTTCCGTCTTCATTCACAGCTTTCGACCATGGAATGTTAGACGCTCCGGGAATATGACCGGCACGCTGAGACAGTTCATTCAGTCCGGGAGGTGCCAGGATTTTTCCTGTGAACTCATCCGGAGAGCGAACATCAACGAGGCCAAAGTCATCGGCGTTAAGTCGTTTTTTGATGTCATCCCGGAATGCGCGGTATTCCCCTTTCACACCGGAAACAGTGTAATCGGTTGAATCGTACTCAGGAACATCGGTGGTGAGTTCACGGTCTTCCGCTTCCCACTTCTTGCGTCCGCCATCAAGGATACGAACATCATCGAACCCATAGTATTTAAGCAACCAGTAAGCCCATGCGGCGAACCAGTTGTTGTTGTCACCATACAAGACAACCGTGGTATCTGCATCAATTCCGGATTTTTGAAGTAATTTTTCAAAATCCTCTTTGGATGCGATTGTTCTTCGGAGTTGATCCTGGAGTTCTTTTTTCCAGTTCCAGCCTACAGATCCCGGAATATGTCCTGAATCATAGGCTTCTGTGTCAACGTCGACCTCAACGAAGCGGACACCTTCATCGGTAAGATGATTGGCAGCCCAATCGGTTGTGACAAGTACTTGTTTATCAGTTAGTGTATCTGGCATTGTTTTAACTTTGTGTTTTGATTGGTGTTTTAACTCATTCTCACAAAGCCCAGCTAACATTCAGGCAGGAAGGCGGGTTTATAAAAAAAGCCCGCCACCTGTTAGGTAGCGGGCTTTGTATGAAGATCGTTGTGTTAAATCAGCATATCTTATCCACTACCTTTCTCGGCATCATCATACAACACATCATACAGCACATATTTTGGTGTGCCCGAGCGAGAATGTTAGTGGTTGTGTTTTGCTGATTCATTAAAAAAATGTGTTAGACATCAAGTCATTTTCATTATGAGATTAGGTTAAACACTAAATCGATTCATGTCAAGCCTTTATTGTAAAAAAGATCAACATGTTATTTATAGACAACTTTCAGTGCCCCCTTAAGCAGTATCATATCCAACAAAAAAGCGCTTTTATCACCCATATAAATCTTAAAATTATTTTTCAAAAAAAGACTATATACCTTGGTTTTGATAACTTTATGGTTACTATTTACGGGATCGCAAGCTTCATTTTGTGCGCGAGCCGGTTATCAATACCGTTTGAGCATTAGTATTTAGGTCAATAAATACAGGAAGATTTAAAGCATTCATTACAGTCTGAATAAGCTGTTAAAAATCAAAAAACATATGAAGAAATATACTCTCATTATCACACTCGGAAGCCTTCTGTTGATATCATTTTTAGGGTTTACATTTGTGGATTATCCACAAACATCACAGCAACAAGTGTTGAGGCATGTGGTGTTGTTAGACTTGAATGAACAGGCAACAGATTCTGTCGTGAAGATGATGAATCAAGACGTAGATGAACTTCAGAAGAATATTACTCAAATCAGAGAGCTTGAATTCGGAACAAACATTCAGGAAAATGCCGAATACTCTCACTGCATGTTTCTAACATTTGATAGTGAGGAGGACCTAAAAGAATATGAAGAGCACCCCATGCATCTCGAATTCGCCTCAACCTATGGCAAGTATGTAGTGAAGAAGTCCGAGGTTGATTATTGGCATTAGTTCGTTACTTGTGGTCAGTTTTTAGTTGTTTTGAGTTTTGTTATTTACAACACACAACTAACTACGAACAACATCCAAAAAATCCTGTAACGTTTCCCGTTTTCCCTCGTCTTACCCATAGTCAGAAATTTTTTAAACCGGGTATGGCTATGCTAACTAATTATTTTAAAACTGCATTTCGAAGTTTCAAACGCCACAAAAGTTCATTTTTTATCAATGTGATTGGCCTCTCCATCGGAATGGCTTGTAGTATTCTGATTTTTCTTTGGGTGATGGATGAACTGAACTACGATAAATTTCATGCCGATAACGATCGCATATACCAGGTGATGGAGCATCAGACCTATTCAGATAACATCATGACCACCATATCAACTCCCGGAGTTTTAGCACCCGCTCTGAAAGAGGAGATACCGGAGATGGAATATGTGGCAACCTATACCTGGAATCATGAGTTTCTATTTACCAAAGATGAAAAATCCCTGAAAAAAATTGGTTTGTATGCCCGCCCGGACTTCTTTCACATTTTTGATATCAAATTACTCCATGGAAACCGCGATGAACTGATCAACAGCCCAAAGACAGTGGCGATCTCTAAAGAGGTAGCGATGAAATATTTTGAGAGAGAAAATGTGGTTGGTGAGTCAATTACAATCAATGGAGATCAACTTCATAACATCACGGGAGTCTTTCAAAAATTACCAGAAAATTCGTCTCTTCAGTTTGATTATGTACTTCCGCTTGAAGATTGGCTGGAGCGAAATAGCTGGGCACAGGAATGGGGAAATAACGGACCCCGAACCGTGGCTAAGCTTTATCCCGGGGTTGATACAGAGACTTTAGATGAAAAGATCGGTGATTTCATCAAAGGAAAAGATGAGAATTCAAATGTAGAGCTGTTTGTTTACCCATTTTCGGATAGATATCTCTACGGTCAGTTTGAAAACGGAGAATTAGCCGGTGGACGAATCGAATATGTTCGGTTATTTACCATTGTAGCCATTTTCATTCTTCTGATCGCCTGCATCAATTTTATGAATTTAAGTACGGCAAAAGCCACCAAGCGGGCGAGAGAAGTTGGAATTAGAAAATCGATCGGGGCGAGCAAGGCTTCTCTAATTGGCCAGTTTATTGGCGAATCGATGATTATCACATTTTGTGCACTGATTGTTTCTATCCTGTTTGTGGAGATGAGTCTGCCGATCTTCAATAATCTCACCGACAAAGCGATCGATGTGAATTACGCTGAACCGACATTGCTGCTCATTTTTATCGGCACGGCTTTCATAACCGGTTTGATTGCAGGAAGTTACCCGGCACTTTATCTCTCTTCTTTTGAAGCTGTGAAAACGTTGAAAGGTGCTATCAAATCATCCGGCGGAGAAGTATTTGCCAGAAAAGGATTGGTGATTTTTCAGTTCACACTTTCGGTGGTTCTGATCATTTCAACCGTGGTGATCTACAAACAGATACAGTATACCCAGAATAAAAACCTGGGGTATCAAAATGAGAACCTGATCACATTTCCGATGGAAGGAGAGGTTCAAACCCAATGGGATACATTCAGAGAGCGGGTAAAAACGATCCCCGCAGTGATGGATATCTCACGTTCCAGTTCATCATTTATGGGAAGTAATTCAAGTACCTCCGGGTTGGACTGGCCAAACAAAGATCCGGAGACCAGCATACTTTTTGAGAATATCGGTACGGATTACGGACTGATCGAAACAATGGGATTTGAGCTGTTGGCTGGTCGTGCTCACTCTGAAGAGTTCGGGGCCGATTCGTCAAGATTAGTAATCAACGAAACAGCCGCCAAAGTAATGGGCTTAGAAAACCCGGTTGGAGAATTTATCACATTATGGGACGAGGAAGCTGAAATTATTGGAGTGGTTAAAGATTTCCATTTTCAAACACTTCGAAGCGAAATAACTCCTCTCTTCTTTAAACTGGCTGATTATAGTGCCACAGCATTCGTTCGTGTTTCGTCTGAGAATATTCAAAGCACCCTCGCACAGATTGAAGATATCTACAAAGAGTTTAACCCTACTTTTCCGTTCGCGTACGAATTTGTGGATCAGCAGTATGCCGCCCTCTATCGAAGCGAGCAGCGAATTGGTGATCTGGCGTGGTACTTCTCGATCTTTGCGATCATCATCTCTTGTCTTGGACTTTTTGGATTATCTGCTTTCACAGCGGAACAACGAGCAAAAGAAATTGGCGTTCGAAAAGTGCTGGGGGCCTCCGTACAAAATCTGGTTGTTCTTCTGACCAAAGATTTCACCAAACTCGTAATCATTGCCATCTGCATCGCCATCCCACTTTCATGGTGGCTGATGAGTCAATGGCTGTCTGATTTTGCCTATCAATCCGGAATGGAGTGGTGGATTTTTGCTCTTTCCGGAATTCTTGCCATTATCATCGCCTGGCTAACCGTGAGCTGGCAATCGATCAAAGCCGCGCTGGTAAATCCCGTTCAGAGTTTGAAAAGCGAATAAAGTTGGCGGCTGTAGTCTGACGGCTGATAGCTAACAGTACTGTCCGCAATCGCACACTTGTTGTATCAATCCGAACAAGAGATCCTGCACATCTGCTTATTTAAAGTGATTTGAATTGGTTTTTTACTTTGGTACGATAGTTGATATTGATTTGGTTAGTAGTCTGTTGTTAATGGTAAATAGGGAATGATCGCAACTAACAACCGACCACTGACAACAAATCACCGACATAACCATGCTCACGAATTACTTTAAAATTGCATTCCGGAATCTGATCAAAAACAGAAGTCACGCGCTCATTAATATCAGTGGTTTATCAATTGGGTGCGCCTGTGCACTGGTCATTTTTTTGGTGATTCAATATGAATCAGGATTCGATACACATCATGAGGACAGCGATCGAATTTATCGGGTAGTTCGTGAAAATACACAGTTTGGAGAAACGGGCCACGACACGGGGGTCTATTATCCCATGCCCGAAGCGATTGCAAGAGATTTTTCAGGTATCGAACACTCAACGATTGTGGACGCTAATTTCGGTTCCACACCTGTTCTGAAAGTGGATCGGACAGATGGAACTCAAAACAAACTCAAAGAAGAAAACCTGGCATTTACCCGGCCGGACTATTTTAAAATTTTTTCGTATTCGTGGTTACAAGGTGACCCGGATAATTCGCTTTCAAGACCTAACACAGCGGTGATTACCCGAAGCCTGGCAGAGAAATTATTTCAAACCGAAGATGCAGTAGGTTATACCGTTACGGTTCAGTCCGGCGGAGAAAAAATGGTTGTTGAAATTACCGGGATTGTAAAAGATCCACAACAACAAACGGACTTACCCTTTGATATCTTCATTTCAGCTGAATCGACCACTGAAGAAGGACAACAGCGAATAGAAAAGGATAATTGGGAATCTTCATCCAGTATGGTTCAAGCCTTTGTAAAACTTCAAACCAGAAGCGATCCCCAGGTTATCAACGAACAATTAGATGAGTTGCTCGAAAAAAATGTAGGTGAAGAAAGAGCTCAATACACTGATTTTTACCTGCAACCGCTCAGTGATATTCACTACGATACGCGATTTCCAAACTACGGCGGCCGTACGGTGTCTAAAAAATCATTAGCTGCTTTGGGGCTAATTGGCCTGTTTTTGTTGATTACGGCATGCATCAATTTTATCAATCTGAATACAGCCATTGCTGTGAAGCGCTCTAAAGAAGTGGGCGTTCGAAAGGTTTTGGGTGGCACCCGGACTCAACTTGTCCGGCACTTTCTTGGAGAGACGGCTATTGTTGCGGCGGTGTCTGTTGCACTTGGAATTGCCGCGACGGAAGTTATTCTCGATTACCTGGAACCGGTACTGGGATACAGCTTGAGCCTGGACGGCTTTAATCAGCCGGAAGTATTGCTTTTTGCAGGCGGCATATTTGCCATAATTACATTGGCAGCAGGATTATATCCTGCGTTTTACCTGTCCGGTTTTAACCCACTGGATGCAATTCGTAATCGAATTACGGCAAGTTACGGAGAAGGATTGATGCTGCGCCGGGGATTGGTCATCCTGCAATTTGCCATTTGCCAGGCACTGATTATTTGTACGATTATCATCGGGAACCAAATGAATTTTGCCAGAAACTTTGATATGGGTTTTCAAAAAGAGGCGATGGTAGAGGTTGAACTTCCCATTCAGGAAAAAACCACGCTGAATACCTTTAGACAACAGTTGATCGGTCAGGCCTCTATCACAAATATCACTTATTCCAATACCGGAACGGCAAACGACAATTTCTGGGGTGGAAATTATGAGATTATTCTGGATGATGAAATGTTTGAAGGCGGTGCTCAAATGAAACTGGTGGATACTTCCTATGTTTCCACTTATGGTTTGAAATTGCTGGCTGGTAGAAATTTGACTCCGTCTGATACAACCAATCAATATTTGGTGAATAGAGAATTTGCTCAAAGCGTAGGATATGATGGTCGCTATCAGGATCTCATTGGAAAATATGTAACGATGTGGGGCACGGAAGCGCCTCTCGTTGGAGTGGTCGACAATTTTAATACAGGTTCTCTCCATCAGGAAGTAGAGCCGGTGTTGTTTAGTTCATGGAGTCTGTATTTCCTGGCGGGAATTCGTATTAATATGGAGCAAAGCCAGCAAGCTCTTGCTGAAATAAAGAGAGCTTATGAGACGGCTTTCCCGGACTATGTTTTCGACTACACATTCCTTGATGAGCGCATTGCCGATTTTTACGAGCAGGAAGAAAAGACTGCAAACCTGATGAACGGGTTTACAATGATTGCAATCCTGATCGGCTGCCTGGGGCTGTTTGGGCTGGTTTCCTACATGGCAACAACCCGAACCAAAGAGATTGGCGTTCGAAAAGTGCTGGGTGCGAGCATCACCGATATTCTGAAGATTTTTACATTGGAGTTAATGCTTCTTACGGGAATTTCTTTCCTGATTGCAGCCCCGGTTTCCTGGTATTTGATGCAACAGTGGCTGGCCGATTTTGCTTATCAAATTGATATAGGAATTGAAATTTTTGCCATGGCATTTATAGGTACTCTTTTGATTGCCGCGCTGACCGTGGGATATAAATCTGTGAGTGCAGCTTTAGCAAATCCGGTGAATAGTTTAAAGAGTGAATAAATAATGAGTTGTCAGCAGTCAGCTCTCAGCCTTCAGTATCTGTGCTGATAGCTAAAGTCTGAGAGCTATAAGTTTAGAAATCATGTTAAAAAACTACTTTAAAATCGCGTATCGTAATCTTTTCAAAAACAAGGTGTACTCCTTTATCAATATTTTGGGCCTCGCCGTTGGAGTTGGGTGTTGTCTGCTGATTGGTCTGTATGTTCAAAATGAATGGAGTTACGATACATTTCACTCAAAATCAGATCGCATTTATCGTGTCTGGACAAAAAGTACGGCCAGCAATGGTCAACCTCATCTGCATACCGGAACTCCGCTTCCCCTTGGCCCGGCACTACAGGGAAATATCCCGGAGGTGGAACAAGTTACGTATATCTACCAGTTTAACGACCTGGTACAAACGCCCGAACTTTCCGAGACACTTGACGAAAATGTATTGGTTGTTGACAGAGATTTCTTTCAGATGTTTGATTTCCCCCTTGTGGAGGGTGATACTTCATCGGTTTTTAGCAGTCCATCATCCGTAGTGATTACAGAAGAAACAGCCCGGCGCTTTTTTGGAGATCAAAATCCCATTCAAAAAAATCTGTCCATCCGGGCCGGTGGGGAATTCCGGGAGTTCACAGTTACGGGGATTATTGAGCAAGCACCATCAAATTCAAGCCTTAGCTATAACATACTCATCCCGAATAAAAATTTGGATCATCTTCTTGGTGAGCGTGCGCGGAGCAGCTGGTTCTCAGGACCCGGCTCTACGTATGTACTTCTTCCGGATGGGGTAAATTCCTCTGAAGTGGAACCGAAACTTGCAGCCATGATGCAGGGAATCCTGGGTGAGGATAGACTCCGTGCCAGTGAATTTTCGATTGGACTTCAACCACTCACGGATATACATCTCAATACGGACTATCCTGTTAAGGTAGCTTCTGTCAGTGATCCCACCTATTCGTACATTTTAGCAGCAATAGCGTTGCTGATATTATTGATTGCCTGTGTAAACTTCATGACTCTTTCCATCAGCAAATCAGCTTCCCGGGCTAAAGAAGTTGGAATCCGAAAAACAATCGGGGCAGTACGCCATCATCTGATGTATCAATTCTGGGGGGAAGCTCTTATAACAACTACATTTGCACTGGCTGTTGGCGTGTTAATTGCGGAACTGTTATTGCCTTCATTTAATGATCTGTCCGGTACGTCGCTCGACCTCAGTATTTCAATCGGAACGCTTTTTACGCTGGCAGCTCTCGCTGTTCTGATCAGTTTGATTGCCGGCATTTATCCTGCAGTCATCCTTTCCGGATTTCGCCCGGTAGAAGTACTTAAAGGGAGGTTAAACCTTTCTGCAGATAAAAGCCTGTTTCGGCAAAGCATGGTAGTGATGCAATTTGCGTTTTCCATCGCGCTCATTTTTGGTACGATGACGATGCGGCAGCAGTTGAATTATGTTCAAAATAAAAATCTTGGGTATCAGAAAGACCAGGTCGTCGTACTTGAATCCGGTTTAACCAGCTCACCACAGACGTCTCTGGAAGAATTCATTCAAG
>CAYRDO010000111.1:0-4695 GCA_964422985.1 uncultured Rhodohalobacter sp.
AGCCGTGCTTTCCGCCTCTTTTTCATCTCCGGCAAAATTAATAATCGTCGCAAATGGGTAGACTGGATCAATATTCATGATATACTTACAAAAGCGATAAGCATCGGATATTACTGTCGGCTCGTTCGCCAATACCAACATGCATAGATCTGATCGGTCAAGTGCCCACAGATTTAATTTTGAAGCTCCCGCGGGCGTGTCAATCAGTATAAAATCATGATTGGTTTGCAGTTTCTTTATGATCTCATCCAAAACTGGAAACAACACCTCCCAATCGTTGATGCTGGCATCTCTTTCATCGGCACCGGTCACAAGGGTCATTCCTGATTTTGTGGTTTGAAAAAGGTCGGACAGGTAACTTCGCTCCCGTAAAACGTCCAATGCCGTAGCCGAGACCTGTTCATTTAAAAGAGCAGCACAATTTGATAAGCCTAAATCGGCATCAACAAGAGCAACCTTGTATCCATTTTTTTGAAGCGATTCGGCAAGGTTTACCGTT
Organism: uncultured Rhodohalobacter sp.; assembly: GCA_964422985.1. Taxonomy (GTDB): domain Bacteria; phylum Bacteroidota; class Rhodothermia; order Balneolales; family Balneolaceae; genus Rhodohalobacter. The sequence goes on from CAYRDO010000111.1 coordinate 500, forward strand.
ATCATGGTTTTGCCCACTCCACCTTTTCCGCTGGCCGTGGATATAATAAACGAAGAAGATAAATCGATATTCATAGATCTTGGCATTAAGATGTTGACAAAATATTTTCAGCAAACCATTCATTTTTGAACAACCGGATTCCGTCCGGCACCCGCGCTCCAAGGCTTGCATAGCGTACATTTTTTCCAAGTCCGTTAATAAACGGCACCAGGTGTCCCCACTGTTGGGTTTGGTCTAAGTGAGTAATGGCCACAAAATCGGGTTGAATGATATGTTTTTGAGCATATTCATTAGTGAAATAGAACCTCCTGAGTGTAGCATTGACTATGAAGTGGATTTCTATTGGGGTGACCGAAGCGAGGATTTGGCGAATGTTCCAAAAAGCTTTAAATGCTTGCTGATGATCTAAACTCAAGGGCGGTGAATCAAACAGCAGATGATCGAACTCACCGGATTTAGAAAGGAGCCGGTTTACATCCATTCCACTACTAACCTTATAAAAGGGCAGGTCGTGATCCTGTGCAAAAAGGCTAAGTGGAGAGTAATGTTTTCCCATCTCATCGGGTTCAACAGAAACAAGTGCTACCCGCTTATTCGCCAAAAAGTCTTCGTGTGATGCAAGTTTCATAATCAATGAAGTTTTACCCGAACCCTGAGCTCCCACAAACAACATGTTCTTTACAGGTTTGTCTGAACCAGCAAATGAGAGAGCCTCACGAACTGTTTTAGAAAGTTCGCCCATAAACCGGTCATTTTGTTCAAACGGATCAATGCCTTTTTCTACAATTTTCTGAAACCATTCCGATACTGTTGCCGCCTGAATACCGGTCTCAAGTAATTGTTGAAAGGCGGGGTGTGAAACGTAATTGATACTGGCCGATACCATCGACCCCGAGAGCATTTTTTCAATACGATCAAACCGCCGGTGAAGAGCCTTCACTTTTTGGGACAGATGATCTCCCTCCATGTAATCGGATAAATTTTGTTCGAAATCGGAGGGCTCTTCCTGTTGCAACATCCCCCGATTTCGCAGGCCATTGGGGTGACTTTTCTTGCTTACTTTTTTATGATTTTTCCTCGATTCAACATCTGCGGATTGTTTACGATCCGCCTTTTTCGACTTGTTTGATGTTCGTTCGGCAGAGTTATTTTCGCCTGTAAATTGCTCAAAACTGTCACTGATATTTTTCTTGACCGAATCCAGAGATTTTGGAAGAATATCTTTTCGGCTATACGATGACGGAGATTTTCCGTTAGTTCGTTTTGCCGGATCTTTCAGAACTTCTTCTTTTTCTCCGTCGAGCATAACGGTCACACTTGCTTCTGCACGATCCGAAGCTTCTCTGCTTTCAAGAACGATGCAGTTCTCTCCAAGTTTAGCAAAGGCTTTTTCTCGAGCCTTTTTGATGGTATCGCCATAAAATTTCTTTAAAATCATACGTCAGTTATTAGGCAGACTCCGGTTCCGGTTCAATATTTTCCAAAGTGATGGTTCCAGCTTTTTTGATTTCAGTATCTATCGTCACATCGTTGTAAGACAAAACATTAATTTCCGGTATAACGGAAACGAAGAAATCATATACCGCTGGGCGTAACACAGGCGAGGTCAACACCACAGGGTCATGACCTCGACCGATCATTTCCTCAAAAATTCTGGAACTGTTCACATAAAGCGTTTCAACAGTTTCGGGAGTAAAGCCAAGTGTATTCGGGTTCAGATTGCCCTGCTGTGCCTGGTTTATCAAATGCGATTCCAGTGAAGAATCCATCACACACACCTGTATTTCGTTCGTATCGCCGGTAAACTGTTTGGTGATCGTTTCAGAGAGTGCGGATCGAACATATTCCGTTAAAACATCGGGATTTTGTGTTTGGCCATAATAATCCGCGATAGTTTCCAGAATTGTATTCAGATCCCGAATGGGGATCTGTTCACGCAACAGCCGTTTCAAAACTTTTTGCACTTCACCCAGCTTCATCGTTTCGGGAACGAGTTCCTCCACAACTACTGATGATCGGTCCTTGAGATTATCTATAAGCTGTTTAACCATCTGGCGATCTAACAGTTTATGGGCATTCCGTTTGATGATTTCCATAAAATGAGTGGTGATGACAGCCCCGGCTTCAATCACCGAGAGGCCATACTTTTCGGCTTGCGGTTTGTTTTTTTCACTCACCCAAACCGCATCCATCCCAAATGTTGGATCTGTGGTTTTAACTCCTTTCAGTTCTATATCAAAATCTTCGGGTAATAAGGCTAAGTGATATTTGGGTAACAGGTCGCCTTCACCCTGAACAATTCCTCTCATCTTTATCAGGTAATCATTTGGTTTTAGCTGAACATTATCCCTGATTCTGATTGGCGGGACCAAAATTCCTAATTCGATGGCTAGCTGTTTTCTGAGTGATGAAATTCGTTCCAAAAGGTCCCCGCCTTGTTGTGGATCTACCAATGGAATAAGACTGTACCCGATTTCGAGTTCGAGCGTATCCATAATCAGGTATTCTTCTACATTTTCTTCCGGAATTTCTTCAGCTTCTTCGACAGATTCAGCGCTCTCCAGTTTTTCTTCACTACTTCTTTGATAAGCATAATAGCTCAACAATCCTCCGAGTATCCAAAAGGGTATGAGCGGCATTCCGGGTACAAGACCGATAATAAAAACAAAACCCGCAGCCATGCCTATAACTTTAGGATTTCCGAAAAGCTGACTTGTAATTTCTGTGCTTAAATTAGCTTCAGACGCAGCTCGCGATACGATAATTCCGGCGCCTGTTGAAATCAGCAAAGCGGGGATTTGACTTACAAGTCCGTCACCAATGGTTAACAATGTGTATTGAGCGGCAGCTTCTGAAATAGCCATTCCCTGCTGCATCGTACCAATAATGAGCCCGCCGACGATATTTATAAAGGTGATCAGCAATCCTGCAATCACATCCCCCCGAACAAATTTTCGGGCACCGTCCATAGCACCATAAAAATCACTTTCCTGGGCAATCTCTTCGCGCCGCTTTTTTGCTTCTTCATCGGTGAGAAGTCCGGAGTTGAGGTCGGCATCAATGGCCATCTGCTTTCCGGGCATGGCATCGAGTGTGAAACGCGCTGATACTTCCGCAATACGTTCAGCTCCCTTTGTAATCACCACGAAATTGATAATAATCAGAACGGTAAAAATGATAATTCCGATCACGTAGTTGCCCTGTACTACAAAATTGCCGAACGCTTCAATCAGGCTTCCTGCGTATCCTTCGCTAAGAATTAAGCGTGTAGAAGCCACATTCAAAGATAAACGGAAAAGAGTTAGGATCAGTAGCATGCCGGGAAATACGGCAAACTCAAGGGGTTTAAGAGTGTAAAAAGCTACCAGTAGTACAATTACCGACAGAGAAATATTAATGGCCAGAAAAAAATCAAGCAGTCCCGGTGGGATCGGCAATATCATCACCATTAAAATGGCAAGCACACTTCCTGCAAGAAGGATATCCGACCGACCGGCCAAAAGAGATGTAATACTATTTGATGGTTGTGTCTGCGCCATTTAGTAATTGTTTTTTTGTTTTAAGCGATATACATAGGCAAGAATTTCTGCCACTGCCTGGTATAACTCTGGTGGAACAAATTCGTCTTCCTCAGCAGTAGCATGGAGAGCCCGGGCAACAGGCGGATTTTCAACAATAGGGATATCAAACTCTTCTGCGTATTCACGGATTTTAAGGGCTCTTTTTCGCATGCCTTTTGCACATATTTTAGGAGCGTCATGCTTTTGGGGCTCATAAGAAAGAGCAACTGCGTAATGTGTGGGATTTGTAACCACTACCTCGGAAGAGAGTACCGCGTGATCCAGCCTTTTTTTATTCCGCATGCCCATCGCCATCTGCCTTCGTTTACTTTTTACATGCGGATCGCCCTCCATCTGTTTTCGCTCGTCTTTCACTTCCTTCTTGGTCATGCGGAGATCTTTTTTGTGCTTATACTGCATGTAAACCGCATCCATGATCGACAGTATGATGAGTGCGGAAAGAATTCGCGTCATGATCTGAAGAGTATAGTTCCCGGATTCAGACAGAATTTGACCGAGCGGCATAATCATAAATGACGCGATATTGGTGATTTCCGTGCGAAAGGTGAAATAGATAATCAGCCCGATAAGAAAAATTTTGCTGAACCCTTTTACCAACTCAACAATGCCGTGCAT
>CAYRDO010000111.1:4705-6531 GCA_964422985.1 uncultured Rhodohalobacter sp.
CTTGAAACCCTGAATCGGGTTTAATCTTTCAGGTTTTAAACTGAGGGCTTTTTTGGCAAATACAACCCCGGTTTGGCCCACATGAGCTATAAGTGCGATGGCAACCATTCCAATGAGAAAAGGGGACATCATTTCGAGGCTGTACCCGGCGGCCATCTCCAGATATTCTATGGCACTCTCTTGGTTAAACGCTCCCACTTTGGAGTTTTTGAAAAAGGATTTAAAAATATGCTCAATTCTGGAGTAGATCCAATTTCCTGAATGAAGCAAAATGACCGTGGTGATGACCATCAACAGAACTGAAGCAATTTCAGTGCTTTTAGCTACATTTCCCTCATCACGTGCTTTCCCAAGCCTGCGTTGAGTGGGTTCTTCCGTTTTATTCTGTTGATCGTTTTGTTGTGACATGTCATAACTAACAGAGTCAAAAAAAATACCAAAACATAAAATCGTCTTAGAAGCTTTTGGGAGAGGACTGAATGCCTTCCGTGAATACAAAATCTTCCGCAACAGGGGAAAAGATTTCCAATAAACACAAAATAATTCTCTCACTTCCTCAATAAACTGGTTGGAATGAATCGAATCCGTGAAACAGTGCTTTATAGCGGTTGAAGCTGATTTATATTCATTCTGAAGCCCTTCTAACAGGAGATCAAAAGCAGATTATTGGAATGTGGCATGACTTTTGAGTCTCAATAGGTAAACATTAATAAATTTTAACTTTCATGATCGACAGGCTCCAATATTCGATGCAAGCCCTTCAAATGTTTATGAGGGCTCAAGAGATTACGGCAAATAATCTTGCCAACATCAATACTCCGGGTTTTAAGGGGGATCAACTTTTTTACAGAGCATTTCAGAATGAGTTAGGAAATCAAAGCGGATCTGGTATTCAGACCCTCCAAACACTTCGAATGCATCAGGGTAGCTTAGAATCAACCGGCAATCCATTTGATTTTGCAATTGAAGGAGAAGGTTTTTTCCGGATTCAAAATGAAAACGGTTCATTTCTCTCTCGTGATGGCCGGTTTGAACTCAATAGAGAAGGTTTTTTGGTGGATCAAAACGGCGGAATGGTCCAGGGCGAGGGAGGAGCAATTCATCTTCCGCAATTTGTCGATTCTGGATCTGGCAGCCAGAACATTGATATAGAGGTTTCAAAAGATGGAACCATAAAAGTTGAAGGTAAAGTGATTGATAAACTACAACTTGTAACAGTTGATGATATCAGTTCTTTGGAACGCAGAACAAACGCATACCTGGCGGTTCAGAGTGAAGATCAAATCATGGTGGATCAGGACAGCCAGATTGCACAGGGATTTTATGAAACCGGAAATGTCAATCCTTTACAGGAGCTTCTGGATATGACAAGTAACATGCGAATGTTTGAGACACAACAGCGCGCCATGCGAACAACTGATGAAATGTTATCGCAGGCAACAAGGCAATTGGGCAGATTTTAAATCTAACATCACATAAATAAGAAACAGTTATGTCAGGATTAAGAGCACTTAGCACGGCTGCACTCGGGATGAGTGCACAGCAGAAAAATGTAGACAACATTGCCAACAACCTCGCAAACGTAAATACAACCGGTTTCAAACGGAGCACAATTGCGTTTCAGGATCTCTTCTATCAAAATATAGCGGCATCCAAGCGTGGTGGAGGCCTGCGAGATGGTGGTTCCGGTGGGCCACAGCTACAAATGGGGCATGGTTCAAAACCCGTGGCTACTGTTCGAAACTTTTCGCAGGGATCCGTTCAGGAAACGGGCAACTCTCTTGATCTCGCCATTAACGGTTCCGGCTTTTTCCAGGTTGAGATGC